>NZ_JBHVFE010000270.1:0-12051 GCF_042801945.1 Kitasatospora sp. NPDC057542 | reverse complement strand
GCGAGGAACGCCGGGCCCCGCCCTTCCTGCTGTGCGGCTACTCCATCCCGGCCAGGACCAGCGGGAGACGGCGGGCGCCGTCGGCGACCAGCTTCACCGGCACGCCCCAGTCCTGCTGGTGCACGTGGCAGGCCGGGTACTCGATCTCCGGGTCGTCGTCGCAGGACGCGGCCATCGCCGAGACGTGCAGCACGCCCTCGGTGACCTCGGCGGAGAGCACCAGCTCACGGGAGAGGTCGGTGTCCGCGCCCGCGCCGGAGACCAGCAGCTCGGGCGGGGTCGCGCTGACCAGCAGACGGGTGGACGGGCCGTAGCGCTCGTCCAGCTTCTGGCCGTTCGGCGCCTCGAAGACCACGTCCAGCCGGAAGGCGCCCGGGGCGACCTCGGTGGCCGCGCGCTGGGTGCGGTGCGCCACCGACTCGACCCGCACCGCCTCCTCCGGCAGCCGAAGCCTGGTCAGCCGGTGCCGGGCCGACTCCACCACCACGATGTCGCCGTCCACCAGCACCGCCCCGGAGGGCTCGCGCAGGTCGGTGGCCAGCGTGGTGACCTCGCCGCTCGCCGGGTCGTAGCGGCGCAGCGCGTGGTTGTAGGTGTCGGCGACGGCCACCGAGCCGTCCGGCAGCACGGTGACGCCCAGCGGGTGCTGGAACAGCGCCTGACCGGCCGCGCCGTCACGGTGGCCGAAGTCGAACAGGCCGGTGCCGACGGCGGTTTCGACCGTCCCTGTTTCACGTGAAACCCAGCGCAGCGCGGAGGTCTCGGAGTCGGCGACCCAGAGCCGCTCGCCGTCCGCCGAGACCGCGAGGCCGGACGGCTGGGCGAACCAGGCCTCGGTGGCGGGCCCGTCCACCAGGCCCTCGTTGGTGGTGCCGGCCGCGACCGCGACCGTGCCGGCGGCCGGGTCGTACGACCACAGCTGGTGCACGCCGGCCATCGCGATCCACACCCGGCCGTCGAACCAGGCGACGTCCCACGGGGAGGAGAGGTCCACCTCGCGGGCCGGGCCGGCGGTGGCCGAGCCCTGCCACCACTGGCGGCCGGTGCCGGCCAGGGTGGTCACGTGGCCGTCGGCGAGGCGGACGCCGCGCAGCGCGTGGTTGACGGTGTCGGCGACGACCACGTCGTACTCCGAGCCCTCCGGCAGCAGCGCGAGGCCCTGCGGCTCGCTGAACCGCGGGCTCTCCCCATCCACCAGGCCGCGCTGCCCGTCGCCGATCCGGCGCACCACCGTCTCGCCGTCCTCGGCCAGCTCGACCAGCGAGTGGTGGCCGGAGTCGGCGACCAGGAAGTGGCCGTTCGCCAGCCGGACCGCCTTGCCGGGGAACTTGAGGTCCCCGGCGGTCGGCTCCGGCGCCACGTACGGACCGTCGCCCCGGCGCAGCGTGCCCTTCGCGGCGTGCTCGGCCTCCAGCTCCTCGACCAGCCGGGCGAGCGCGTGGGCGTGGCCCTCGCCGGCGTGCTGGGCGACCACGTAGCCCTCCGGGTCGATCACCACCAGCGTCGGCCAGGCCCGTACGGCGTACTGCTTCCAGGTGGCCAGCGCCGGGTCGTCCAGCACCGGGTGGTGCACCTCGTAGCGGGCCACGGCGTCGACGACGGCCCGGTGGTCGGCCTCGTGCACGAACTTCGGCGAGTGGACCCCGACGATCACCACGGTGTCGCGGTGCTTCTCCTCCAGCTCCCGCAGCTCGTCCAGGACGTGCAGGCAGTTGATGCAGCAGAAGGTCCAGAAGTCCAGGATGGTGATCTTGCCCCGGAAGTCGGCGAGCGTGAGCTCCTTGCCGCCGGTGTTCAGCCAACCGCCTGCCCCGACCAGCTCGGGGGCGCGTACACGTGCACGAGATGCCATAACCCCATCAAACCGCACGCCGGGTGCCCGCATTCCGCCGGCGTGGGGCCGACGGGGAAGGGGCGGGGGCTACGGCCGGGTGAGGCCGGCCTGCCAGCGGGTTTCGCCGTCCTGGGTGTCGGCGGTGGGGCACAGGCCGAGGGTGCGGGCGATGGCGGCGGAGGCGTGGTGGTCGGGGTGGATGTGGGCGACGGCGGTGGTGACGCCGGCCGCGGTGAGGTGGGCGAGCAGGGTGCGGGCGGCCTCGGTGGCCAGGCCACGGCGCTGCCAGGGGGTGCCGACCACCCAGGCGAGTTCGGCTCCGCCGGGGCGCACGGTGGTCTGCACGTAGCCGGTGAGGGCGCCGTCGGCGCGCAGCCGCAGCACCCAGTTGCCCCAGGCCTCGGCCGGGTCGGGGGAGCCGGCGGCGAGCCGGGCGCAGCGGGCGCGCAGCTCCTCGACGGTGGCCGGGCGGCCGCCGGTGAAGGCGTGCAGGGCCGGGTCGGCGAGCGCGGCCGCCAGCTCCTCGGCGTGCCCGGGGGCGATCGGCAGCAGGTCGAGGCGTTCGCTGCGCAGTTCGGCGGTGGTGAGGTCGCGGTGCATGGCGGTATTGAAGGTCATCCGGCGGTGCCGTGCGACGGGATTTCCGGCCGTGCTTCGTGCCGGTGCTTTTCCGGGGCCGGGGGTTCGGGGTCGAATGGGGCGACGTCAACACGGAGGAGGTCGCACGGTGCGGTATCTGGTCAGGGAGAAGCTGTTCGCGGTCGGCGACGACTACTGGATCGAGGACGACCACGGCCACAAGGCGTACCTGGTGGACGGCAAGGTCCTGCGGTTGCGGCACACCTTCGAGCTGAAGGACGCGCACGGGCGGGTGGTCGCGGTGGTGAAGGAGAAGATGCTCACCGTCCGTGACGCGATGAAGATCGAGGACGCCGACGGCGAGGTGATCGCCACGGTCCGGGAGAAGCTGTTCACCCCGTTCCGGGACAAGTACCTGGTGGACCTGGCCTCCGGCGGCGAACTGAAGATCCACGGCAACCTGATCGACAAGGACTACCGGATCGAGAACCACCACGGCGACGAGCTGGCCCGGATCAGCCGCAAGTGGTTCCGGATCCGGGACACCTACGGGGTGGAGATCGCCGACGGCGCGGACACCGGTCTGCTGCTGGCCGTCGCCGCCTGTGTCGACCACCTGGTGCAGGACGAGGACTGACTGTCCCCGGTTTCCGGATCTCCGGTCCGCCCCTCACCCGGGTGGGGTATCTTTTGCCAGCCCTTGACCATGGCGGTCAGCGGGCACGGCACGAGCGGACCGGGGGCTGGAACCACGATGAACGACATTCTGCACGGGCTCGGTGCGGCGGCGGCCTACGGCGTCCTCGGGGTGGTGCTGCTGCTGCTCGGCATCGGCCTGGTCGACCTGCTGACGCCCGGCCGGCTCGGCCACCAGATCTGGGTCGAGCGCAACCGCAACGCCGCCGTCCTGCTCAGCTCCGCGCTGCTCGGCATCGGCGGCATCGTCTTCACCGCGATCATGTACACCTACGCCGACTTCGCCAAGGGCCTGGTCTCGACGGCCTGTTACGGCCTGCTCGGGCTGGTGCTGATGGCCGTCGCGTTCTGGCTGGTGGACCTGCTGACGCCGGGCAAGCTCGGCGAGATCCTGGTCGAGCCCGAGCCGCACCCGGCGGTGTGGGTGTCGGCCGCCTGCAACATCGCGGTGGCCGCGGTGGTGTCGGCCGCGATCGCCTAGGACGGGCCTCGGTAAACGGGTCGGCGGCGCTCCGCCGGACGCCGCCGGGTGGGGGCGCGCTACGCCGGGTACGGCGCCTTGCCCAGGACGTGCTCCCGCCCCCAGTCCCCCAGCGGCCCCAGCGCCGTGTTGAGGCGGCGCCCGGCCTCGGTCAGCGCGTACTCAACCCGCGGCGGCACCTCGTCGTACGCCTCCCGGTGCACGATGCCGTGCGCCTCCATCTCGCGCAGGTGTGCGGCCAGCACCTTCTCGGTGATCCCCGGCAGCAGCCTGCGCAGCTCGCCGAAGCGGCAGCGCGGGCGTTCGCCCAGGGCCCAGAGGATCGACACCTTCCACTTGCCGCCGATCACGTCCATCGCGGCGTCCGTCCCGCAGACGTACGCCCCCGGCCTCGGCACGATCGCCATGCCCACCCCTTCCGGCCCCGCCGACCTCGATGCTCACCCCAGGGTAACCACCCACTTCGAAGTGCGTACTTGATCGTTTCCGGGGTCGGCGCGGAGGCTGACTGCCATGGCAACCAATCCCGTTGAGAACACGTCCAAGACCCCGCTCACCCTGCTCGGCCTCGGTGCGATGGGCACCGCGCTGGCCGGAGCCTGGCTCGCCGCCGGGCACCCGCTGACCGTCTGGAACCGCACCGCCGCCCGCGCCGACGAGCTCGCCGCCCGCGGTGCCACCGTCGCCGCCACCGTCGCGCAGGCCGTCGCGGCGAACCGGCTGGTCGTCGTCTGCCTGCTCGACGACGCCTCCGTGCTGGAGGCGCTGGACGGCGTGGACCTGACCGGCAAGGACCTGGTCAACCTGGTCACCAGCACTCCCGGGCAGGCCCGTGCCCGCGCCGCCTGGGCGGAGCAGCGCGGGGCCCGCTACCTGGACGGCGGGATCATGGCCGTCCCGCCGATGATCGGCGTCCCGGCGGCCGGGGCGTACGTGTTCTACAGCGGCTCGGCCGAGCTGTTCGAGGAGCACGGGGGCATCCTGGCCGCCCCGGCCGGCACCCGGTACGTGGGCGCGGACGCCGGCTACGCGGCGCTGCACGACGTGGCGCTGCTCAGCGGGATGTACGGGATGTTCGCCGGGATCGCGCACGCCTTCGCGCTGGTCCGCGGCGAGGCCGTGGCGCCGAGCGAGCTGGCGCCGCTGCTGGGCGGCTGGCTCGCCGCGATGTCCGGCTCGGTGGCCAGGACGGCGGAGCAGCTGGAGAGCGGCGACTACGCCCAGGACGTGGTGTCCAACCTGGCGATGCAGGTGGCCGGCCAGGAGACGCTGCTGCGCACCGCCGAGGAGCAGCGGGTGAGCGCCGAACTCCTTCAACCCTACTTCCGGTTGATGGAGCGTCGACTGGAGATCGGCGGTGGTGAGGAGGACCTGACCGGGGTCGTCGACCTGCTGCGACGGTGAGGTCCGGCCGGTAACGTACCGGCATGGAAGACCTCGAAGAACGCGCCACCGTCGTCGCGTCCGACTCGCGGCAGGCCGGGGCGGGGGTGGTGGTCCGACCGCGCTGCGCCGACGACCTCGCCGACTGCGTCCGGGTGCTGGGCGACGTCCACGCCGTCGACGGCTACCCCGCCGACTGGCCCGACCACCCCGCCGCCTGGCTGACCCCGGACGGCCTGCTCGCCGCCTGGATCGCCGAGTCGGACGGCCGGCTCGCCGGGCACGTCGGCCTCGCCCGCAGCGCCCCGGGTGACCTTGCCCCCGCGCTGTGGAGCCACCGCACCGGCGGCCCCCCGGAGCTCACCACCATGGTCGGCCGCCTCTACGTCGCCCCCAGGGCGCGCGGGCACCTCATCGGTGCCCGGCTGCTGGCCTGCGCCGTGGCGCACGCGCGGGCGCTCGGCCTGCACCCGGTGCTCGACGTCCTCGCCACCGACACCGCCGCCGTGGCCCTCTACCGCCGCCTCGGCTGGACCAGCCTCGGGAGCGGCGACCAGCGGTGGGCCTCCGGACGCACCGTCACCGTCCACTGCTTCGCCGCCCCGAGGGGGTGAACCGCTGCCCCGCCCGGCCGAACCAGGCCGGGCGGCCCGCGCCCTGCCGGCGATCTCCTCGGACGGGGCCAGGCGCCGGAGTGTGCTCCGGCGCGAGTGGTGCCGGGTTCCCCCGGGTGGGGGAGCCGGATCACCGCACCGGGGGAGGAGCGGTGCGGGCGGTGCGGGCGAGCCTGGCGGCATGGTGAGAGACGGGTGGGCGGTGAGCGGCTGGGGCCTCGGGTGCGCCGGGTTCGGGCTGGGGTGTGCGCTGAGCGGGACGGAACTGTTCGGCGCGGCCTGGCCGGGGTGGCTGGTCGCCGGCGTGGGGGCGGTCTCGGCCGCCGCCGGCCTGGCGGTGGTGCGGCGGAAGCCGGTGCGCCGGCTGCTGTGGCTGTTGTGCGGGGCGGCCGCGGTGGGGGCGTGGGGCCTGCTGATGGACGTGGTGACGCTGTTGTGCGGGCAGCGGGTGGACAGTGTCCCCGACACGGTGGAGCGCGCCCTGGTGGTGGTGGGGGCGGTGCTGCTGGCCCGCACCGCCCTGGGCCTGCGGCCGGGCGCCCGCGGTGGGCCGGACCGCCGGGCCGATCGAGCCGCGCCGGCGCCCACGGCGGCCCCGCCGGTCGTCCAACTCGCCGCCTGGGCGGGGACTCTGGCGTTCGTGCCGTACGTGCTGATGAAGCTGGTCTGGGCGCTCGGCGGCAGCTTCGCCGGGATCGGTGGCGACCAGATGTACGCGAGCTACGTGCACAACGGCTCCTCCGGGCTCTGGCTCGCCCTGGAGCGCTGGGGGCTCGACGCCACCGTGCTGCTGGCGCTGCTCGGGGTGTTCCTGCTCTGGGGGCTGGTCCGTCCGTGGGGGCAGGTCTTCCCGCGTTGGACCCTGCCGCTGAGCGGCCGTCGGGTGCCGCGCTGGCTGCCGCTCACCCCGGCCCTGCTGGGGGCGGCCACGCTGGCGCCGTACGGGCTGTTCGGGATGGGCTACCTGACGCTGTGCACCGCCGGGGTGACGCGGATCAGGCTGGGCGAGCTCGCCGGCGAGCAGAGCGCACTGGAGATCGCCTGGGTCGGCATGTGCGGGTTCGCCGGGTACGGGGTCGCGCTGGTGGTGGCCGCCCGGTCGTACTGGCGGCGGACGGGGGTGCGAGCCGCCGGGGCCCGCTGAGGTCGAGGTCTGCGGAGGCCGAGGTCTGCCGAGGTCGAGGTTTGCTGAGATGGCAACAAAGCTTGCCGATGTGGTGGAGCGGGTCGCAGCCTGGCGGTGGAGGTGAGCGCCATGGGCGAGATGACCGGGACGACCGGGACCAGGAAGAGCGAGCGCTACGACGTGGTGGTGGTCGGCGCCGGAGCGGCGGGACTGAACGCCGCGCTGGTGCTGGGCCGGGCCCGGCGCCGGGTCGCGGTGGTGGACGCCGGGGAGCCGCGCAACGCGCCCGCCGCCCACATGCACGGCTACCTGAGCCGGGACGGCATGCCCCCGGCGGCGCTGCTGGCGGTCGGACGGGAGGAGGTCGCCCGCTACGGGGTGGACCTGATCGACGCCCGGGTCGAGCACGTCGAGCACGTCGAGCACGTCGAGCGCATCGAGTCCGGCGAATCCGTCGGACTCGTGGGGGAGGCCGGGCCTGCGGCGCCCGGCTTCGTGGTCCACCTGGCCGGCGGGCCGGTGCTGCACGCACGCAGGGTGGTCATCGCCACCGGGCTGCGGGACGGACTGCCGGAGCTGCCCGGCCTGGCCGAGCGGTGGGGCCACGACGTGCTGCACTGCCCGTACTGCCACGCCTGGGAGGTCCGCGACCGGCCGCTCGGGGTGCTCGGCACCGGCCCGGGGGCGGTCAACCAGGCGCTGCTGCTGCGGCAGTGGTCGGCGGACGTGGTGCTGCTCGCGCACACCCTGGTGCTGACCGACGCCGAGCGGGAACGGCTTGCCGCCCGGGACGTCCGGGTGGTCGAGGGCCGGATCGTCCGCCTGGTGTCCGACGACGGGCGCCTGCGCGGGGTCGAACTCGCCACCGGGCAGGTGGTGCCGCGCGAGGCGGTGTTCGTCTTCCCGCAGCCGGTGCCCCGGGACGCGCTGCTCTTCGGCCTCGACTGCGACCGGGACGACAACGGCTGGGTCACCACCGACCGGACCGGCCGCACCAGCCTCCCCGGCGTCTGGGCGGTCGGCAACGTCGCCGACCCGCGCGCCCAGGTGGTCACCGCCGCCGGGGCGGGCGCGGCGGCCGCCTTCGCGCTCGACCACGACCTCACGGCGGAGGAGGTCGACCGGGCGGTCGAGCGGTACCGCGCGTCCGGCGCCGCCCTGCCCGCCTGAGCGGGAAGCTTTCGTCAACCCACGATCGGAGAATCCGGATGTCAGCGCACCAGCACGGCCACTCCCACGGCCACTCCCACGAGCACGGCCACTCCCACGGGCATGTCCCCGCCGCCGACTTCGACTGGGACGCGCTCGCCGCGCACCTGGAGGTGGAGGCCGACCTGAGGGCCGGCGCCGTCACCGAGGCCGGGCGGTGGCTGCTCGGCCTGCACGGGGAGGGCGCGGTACGGCGGGTCCTCGACGTCGGCAGCGGGCCCGGGGTGATCGCCGGACTGCTGGCGGAGGTCTTCCCCGCGGCCGAGGTGGTGGCCGTCGACCAGTCGGCCGCCCTGCTGGAGCGCGCCCGGAGCCGCTCCGGCGGCCGACTCGACACCCGACAGGCCGACCTGCCCGCGGAGTTCGACAAGCTCGGCGAGGCCGACCTGATCTGGTCCGGCAACGCCATCCACCACCTGGGCGACCAGCAGGCCGCGCTCACCTCGCTCGCCGGGGTGCTGCGGCCTGGAGGCCTGCTCGCCGTCGCCGAACGCGGCCTTCCGGCGCGCTACCTGCCACGCGACTTCGGCCTCGGCCGGCCCGGCTTCCAGGCCCGGATGGACGCCGCCCACGAGGACGGCTTCAGCACCATGCGGGCCGAACTGCCCGACAGCACAGCGGAGATCGAGGACTGGCCGGCCATGCTCACGCGGGCCGGGCTGACCCCGACCGGCACCCGCACCTTCCTGGTCGACCACCCCGCCCCGCTCGCCGGCCCCATCCGCGGCTACCTGCACACCCGGCTGACCCGCCTGCGCGACCAGCTCGCCGACCAGCTCGACGCCGAGGACCGGGCCACGCTGGAAGCCCTGCTCGCCGAGGACGCCCCCACCGGCATCCTGCACCGCCCGGACGCCTTCTACCTCTCCGCGATGACCGTCCACACGGCCCGCCGGGACTGACCTGGCGGCTCCGTCGGCGTACGGGGGAAGGACAACGGCCGTGGGACCGCCCCGGCGGGGCCGGGTCAGGGCGCGAGGAAGCCGGCCACCGCACGGGTGAAGGCGGCCGGGTCGTCCAGCCACGGGTAGTGGCCGGCCGCGGGCTGGACGACGGCACGGGCGCGGCGGAACAGCGCGGCCGTGGCGCGGACCGCCCCGGGCCGCGGGTCGGGGTCGTACTCGCCGGCCAACAGGAGGGCCGGGGAGGGGAGTTCGGCGACGCCGGCGCGGACGGCGGCGGGCCGGAAACCGCCGCCGTGGTACGCCGCCGCGGCCTCCGGGTGGCTCTGGGCGGCGCGGCCGGCCTCGTGGGCGCGGGCGGTGGCGTTCCAGTCGCCGTGGAAGAGCGGCGCCACGGCGTCGGGGTCGGCGGTGCCCCCGGTGAAGGCGGTGCGAACGGCGGCCAGGGCGGCCGGGTACCACTCCTCCTCGGCGAGGCCGCGGGCCTCGGCCGCCTCGCGGTAGTCGTCCTCGGTGGCGGTGCCGCCGAAGATCCGGAGGCTGGGGGTGACCAGTACCAGCCGCCCGGTGCGCCCGGGGTGGCGCAGCGCGTACAGGGTGGCGAGCGAGCAGCCGGCGGAGTGGGCGAGGACGTCCGCCCGGTCGAGCCCGAGGTGCGAGCGGAAGGCCTCGACGTCCGCCACCTGCCGGTCGACCCGGTAGCTCGCCGGGTCGGCCGGGCGCTCCGAGCGGCCCGTTCCGCGCAGGTCGAGGACGTGCAGGGCGCGGTGCGCGCAGAGGCCGCCGAGGTCGCCGAGGTACGCGGAGTCGCGCATCGCGCCGCCGGCGAGGACGAGCAGCGGCTCGCCCTCGCCGAGCACGCGGTAGCCGAGCCGGGTGCCGTCGTGGCCGGTGAAGGTCGTCATCGGGTGATCGTGGCAACCGCGGAGCGGCCGGGGCAACGGGAAAACGGCCGGGGCGGCGGGAAGACGGCCGGGGCGGCGGGAGAGCTGGGGCTGCCCGAACCACCGCGGATCGCCGATGTGAGCCGCAACGGGTTCGCCGTCCGGCCCCGGGATACCGTCGGGGCATGACAGCGAGCGAGCAGCGCTTCGTCGTGGTGACCACGACCCACGAGGGCGAGGAGCAGGCCCGGGCCCTGGCGTCCGCCGTGGTGCGGGAGCGGCTGGCGGCCTGCGCCCAGGTGTACCCCGTACGGTCGGTGTACTGGTGGGACGGCGAGGTGCAGGATGCCGAGGAGTGGCGGATCGACCTCAAGACCAGGGCCGAACTCGTCGACCGGCTGGGCGCGTTCGTGGCCGGGCGGCACTCCTACGGGACGCCCGAGCTGATCGCCGTGCCGGTGGCGGGCGGCAGCCCGGGCTACCTCGCCTGGGTGGCCGAGGAGACGGCGGCGGCAGCGCGCGCGGCGGACCGGGCGGAGTAGCTCAGGGCGCGACCTCCAGGAAGGCCAGCACGGCCAGCACCCGACGGTGGTCCTCCTCCGAGGGCGGCAGGTCGAGCTTGAGGAAGATGTTGGCGGTGTGCTTCTTCACCGCCCGCTCGGTGATCACCATCCGTTCGGCGATCGCCGCGTTGGAGCGGCCCTCCGCCATCAGCTCCAGCACCTCGCGCTCACGCGGCGTCAGGCGGTCCAGCGGCTTGTTGCGTTCGGTGTTGCTGACCAGCATGGCGATCACCTGCGGGTCGAGCGCGGTGCCGCCGGACGCCACCCGGCGGACGGTCTCCACGAACTCGTCGGGGTCGAAGACCCGGTCCTTCAGCAGGTAGCCGATCGCACCGCTGCCGTCGGCGAGCAGTTCCCTGGCGTAGAGCTGCTCGACGTACTGGGAGAGCACGAGCACCGGCAGCCCGGGCATCCGCTTCCGTGCCTCCAGCGCCGCCTGGAGCCCTTCGTCGGTGAACGTCGGGGGCAGCCGCACGTCCACGACGGCCACGTCCGGGCGCTCGGTGAGCAGGGCCTCCAGGAGGGCCGGTCCGGTGTCCACCGCGGCCACGACCTCGAAGTCGTAGGCCTCCAGCATGCGGACCAGCCCGTCCCTCAGGAGGAAGAGGTCCTCGGCGAGGACAACTCGCACGGCAGCTCCATCGTCAGGGTCGTGGGGCCGCCGAGCGGGCTGCGGACGGCCAGGACGCCGTCGAAGGTAGCAAGCCGCCGTTCCAGGCCGCGCAGCCCGGTGCCGCGCGAGGGGTCGGCGCCGCCGGTGCCGTCGTCGGTGACCTGGGCCTTCAGCACGCCGTCCTGGTAGCGGAGTCGGACGTCGACACGGCTCGCTCCCGCGTGCTTGGCGGCGTTGGTCAGGGCCTCGGAGACGGCGAAGTAGAGGGCGGATTCGACCGGTGCCTCGGGCCGGCCGGGCAGTTCGGCGGTGACCGTCACGTTCAGCGGGCTGTCCATGCCCAACGCCCTTACCGCGTCGGCCAGTCCGCGGTCGGCGAGGACCGGCGGGTGGATGCCGCGGACCAGGTCGCGCAGTTCGTTGAGGGCGGTGGCGGAGGCCTGGCGGGTCTCGGCCAGCAGCTGCTTCGCGGCCTGTGGGTCCCGCTCGACCAGCCGCTCGGCGACGCCCAGGTCAGTGGGAGCAGCTCGAACCCGGCCTGTTCCGGCAGGTCGGCGGCACCGGGCGGATCGCCTTCCAGCGGGCCGCCGACGGCACCCTCTCGCTGCTCACCGACGCCGACCCGACCGTCGCCTACCAGCGGCTCTCCTGGTACCAGGCACCCGGCCTGCACCAGGCGGTCGCGGCCGGCAGCCTCGCCGTCCTCGTCCTGACCGTGCTGGGCTGGCCGGTGGCCGCGGCGGTCCGCCTGGTGCGCCGCCGGGGCCGGGCGGAGCGGCCCGCCGCACGGTTGCTCGGCTGGACCACCGGGGCGCTGCTGCTCGCCGCGACCGGCTGCTTCGCCCTGCTGACGGCGGACGCCAACGCGCTCAACCAGACGCTGTTCCTGGGCGACTCGCCGCTGCTGACCGCGGTCCCGGCCCTGGTCGTGACGGCCCTGCTGCTCACCCCGGCGACGGCGGTCTGCACGGTGCTGGCCTGGCGCGGGCGCTGGTGGAACCTGTCCGGGCGGCTGCACTACACCGGGCTGACGCTGGCGGTGCTGCTCTTCCTGGTCCTCGCCGGGGCGTACGACCTCACCGGGACGGGCGCGCTGGACCTGATCGGCTGAGGGCGGGGGCACAACGGAGGCGGGGCCCGGGTTCACTCCCGGGCCCTGTCAGCCTC
>NZ_JBHVFE010000269.1:0-12085 GCF_042801945.1 Kitasatospora sp. NPDC057542 | reverse complement strand
GCTGCGTACCGCCCCTGGCGGGCGCCCGGTTGGTCGCGAAGCCGCCGGTCGCCGTCCCCGAGGAGACGGGGCGGCGGCGGGCGCGGCCGGAGCGGCAGCGGGCGCGGCCGGAGCAGCAGCAGCGGCGGGCGCGGGGGCAGCGGCAGGGGTCGGCGCGGGGCCGGCCTGGGTCGCGGCCTGGGTCACTGGGGTCACCTCGGTACCGGGCTTGTAGTCGGCGAAAAAGTCCCACCAGGCTCGGTCGACCGAGTTCGGGTCCTGGAGGTACTGCTGGTAGATCTCGTCGACGAGCCACTCATTGGGGCCGAAGCCAGTGGAGCTTGCCGAGCTGTTGGGGGTTTCAGGGGACTGTGGCGACACGGCGGCAACCGCCCTCTTCCGCTTCCTTTTGGGATGTTTGGACAGCGGGGATTAAGGCTACGCCCCTGACCGGTGATCGCGCAGTCCCCGAGGCCCAGGCGTCGCCCAGATCACAGTGTTGACCTGCACTTTGGCTGAAAAAGTGCGTTAGAAAGCCGTATCTGTGGGGAACCGATCGGCGCCGAACAGGGTCCATACGGGGCGAAACCGGACAAAAACTCGGCCGAATCCGCTAACGATCTTCGTGTACCTCTGTGTCGGATCTGTGACAAATGTCCTGACCGTCACCCTGGCGCTGTCCGGGCAGCCGGACCTCGATCCGGCAGCCGCGCGGGGACTCGGCCACCGCGATCCGCCCGCCGTGCAGGTCCACCGCCCAGCGGGCGATGGCCAGGCCCAGCCCGGTCCCGCCGTCCGCGCCTGGTCCGGCGGCGGTCGCGGTGCCGCTGCGGCTGAACCGCTCGAAGACCCGGGTGCGGTCGGCGGGCGGGATGCCGGGGCCCTCGTCCTCGACCTCCAGCAGCAGGCCGCCCCGCTCGCCCTCCGGTCGTGCCCGCACCGTCACGGTGCCGCCGGGCGGGGAGTGCTTGCAGGCGTTGTCGACCAGGTTGGCGACCACCTGGTGGAGCCGTTCCGGGTCCGCCACGCCGGTCAGGCCGACCGGGCTGACCTCCAGGGCCAGCCGGACGTCCCCGCGCCGGGAGAAGGCGCCGCCGGCCGTCGCGCCGTCCACGGTGACCCCGCGCAGCACGCCGTCCAGGAACTCGCGCACCTCGAAGGGGCGGGCGTCCAGGTCGACCACGCCGTCGTCGATCTTGGAGAGGTCGAGCAGGTGGGTGACCAGGCGGCCGAGCCGCTCGGTCTGCTCCAGCGCCGCCCCCAGGGTGGTCGGATTGGGCTGGACGACGCCGTCCACCACGTTCTCCAGGACGGCGCGCAGCGCGGCGATCGGCGTGCGCAGTTCGTGCGAGACGTTGGCGACCAGCTCGCGGCGGTGCCGGTCGGCGGCCTGGAGGTCGGCGGCCATGGCGTTGAAGGCGGCCGCCAGTTCGCCGATCTCGTCGCGCGAGTTCACCTCGACCCGGCGGCTGTAGTCGCCGGAGGCCATCGCGCGGGCGGCGGCCGTCATCTCGCGCAGGGGGGCGGTCAGCCCGTGCGCGAGGAACTGCATGAAGAGCAGTGAGGCGATCATGGAGAAGACCATGATGATCCGGATCTGGGTCTCGGACCGGATCGCCACGACCACCATCCCGGTGGCCAGGAACACGGAGACGATCACGAGCAGGGCGAGCTTGCCCTTGATCGAGCGGACCGGGTCGAGCGGCCGGATGTCGGCCCAGACCCGGCGGGCGGCGCGGGCGGCGAGATTCTGCGGCCGCGCGTCGTCGGATTCCCCGTTGCGTTGCTGTGGAAAGGTCATTGTCCCGTGTGGTCCCCGCGTCGTCCCCCCGCGTGGTGGCCCGGCGTCGTCCGGACACGGGCCCCCCGGCGGCCCGTCGCCCGCGAAGCCGTCCTAGGAGAGCGGGGCCTCCAGCGCGTAGCCGACGCCGTGGACGGTGCGGATCCAGCTGGCGCCGATCTTCCGGCGCAGCGCCTTGACGTGGCTGTCCACGGTGCGGGTGCCGGAGGCGTCGGTCCAGTCCCAGACCTCGGCCAGCAGCTGCTCGCGGGTGAGCACGGCGCGCGGCTGGGCGGCCAGGCAGGCGAGCAGGTCGAACTCGGTCGGCGTCAGGTGGACGTCGCCCGAGGCCAGCCGGACCCGGCGCTGCACGTGGTCGATCTCCAGCTCGCCGAACCGCAGGCTGCCCAGCGCGGGCGTGCGGGCGGCCTGCTGGGCGCGCTCGACGCGGCGCAGCAGGACGTTGACGCGGGCGGCCAGCTCGCGCATCGAGAACGGCTTGGTCATGTAGTCGTCCGCGCCCACGCCGAGGCCGACCAGCAGGTCCGTCTCGTCGTCGCGGGCGGTCAGCATCAGCACCGGAACCGGGCGCTGGGCCTGGATCCGGCGGCACACCTCCAGGCCGTCGAAGCCGGGCAGCATGATGTCGAGGACCACCAGGTCCGGCTGCCAGGTGTGGAAGCCGTCGACCGCGCCGGGGCCGTCGTGGGCCACGGCGACCTTGAAGCCCTCGGCGCCCAGCCGGGCGGCGATCGACTCGGCGATCGTGGGCTCGTCCTCCACCACCAGGACTCTGCGCTGGCTGCTCACAGTGCCACCGGTGTTGTGGTTGTCCTGCTGAATTTCTGTCACGGTCACGCCACCGCCCCCAGGGCTGCGGGCCGGCCACCTGTGGGGATGGCGGGGCTCCGCTCGTAGTCTTGTTCCGTCGTGGACTGTGCCGGGTCCGCCGTCCCGTCGTGCGACAGGGAGCCGAGGACGGATGGTCGGCCGCCCACTTCTCCCGCGCACTTCGCAGCGTACGGACAGCGGATGCTTCCCGGCAGGTGGACCGGACGTTTCCGGCCCGTGGGCCGGCTGTCGGGCCGCCCTCGGACCCACTGCACGAGTGGGCACGGGCCGATACCTTACCCGGCGAATTTTCTCTGTGTAACGGTACGTATGCAGTCCAGTTGACGCCAAGTCGCCGGTCAGAGGCCGTGCTGCCGCACTGGCGGGGAGAAGGTCTGGACCAATGCCGGGAATCCTCCGGTCCGCTGCGGCCGGGGTCTTCACGGGCTTTTCCCAGGTGCCTCTCAGGACCTCGACGTACCGTGGCCGCGACAACACCCGACCGGGCGGAATCCGTGGCGCGCGCCGGTACGTTGGGCACCGGGCGAGGAGCCGGTGGCTGCGGCGTGGAGCGGAGGCGGCATGGCGGGACTGGGGTTGGGTGCCGGCGGAGTCCGGACCGCGGGAGCGCCGTACGGAATGCTCCGCCTCGGGCTGCGCACCGGTGTCGTGGAGTGGCTGCTGGAACGGGTGCCGACGCCCCGGCGAACGCCCTTCACGCTCGGATACCTCGCCGTCGTGGGAGCCACCACGACCTTCGCCGGACTCGCCGATCCGGAACTCGTCCAGCGGTTGCAGGAGGCCTCCAGTTCGGACGGGCACAACCTGCTCCAGCATCCTCTGCGCGCCCTTGCGCTGAGCGGATTCTGGGTGGCCGGCGAGGTGTGGATGCCGTACCTGTGGGGATTCGCGCTCACCCTCGCGCCGCTGGAGCGCAGGATCGGCCCGGCCCGGGCGGCGGCCGTGTTCGCGGCCGGGCACGTCGTGGCGACGCTGCTCTCCCAGGGGGTGGTGATCGCCGCGGTGGAGACCGGGCGGATGGCGCCCGAGGTGATGGACCAACTGGACATCGGGGTCAGCTACGGCGTGCTCGCCTGCCTGGGGGCGGTGGCCGGGCTGCTCTCCTGGCGCGGGCGGCTGCTCGCGCTGGGCGGCGCCGGGCTGATGATCGTCGAGCAGATCGCCACCGACAAGGACGTGATCACCGGCGTGGGGCACCCGGCCGCGGTGCTGACCGGGGTCGCGCTGTGGCGCTGGGTGCGCCGGGCCGAGCGGCGCCCGCTGAGGCCGCGTCCGGCCCCGGCGACGGCCGCCGGCGGTGCGCCCGCGCGGGTGTGGACGGCGCGTTGACGCCGTTGCCCGGTCGTGATCGTTCCGGGGCCGGGGATCTTCGCCCCGGGTTTTCCGGAGGCGTGTCCGGTGCGCTTTCCGTGCTCTTTTGACGGAGCCCGGCGCGGCACCTCCCGCCCCGATTCGTGTTCGCTCACGGCGAACTGAGGGTCGGGAACATCCGGCGGCCGCGAGGCCTTAGTCAGGTCGACTCAAGTTCGCTGACTGGGGAGAGATCATGGCATCGACGTCCACACCGCTCACCCTGCCCGTGCTGCCGCTCGACGACGAGGTCGTCCTGCCGGGCATGGTCGTTCCGCTGGACCTGAAGGACACCGAGGTGCGCGCCGCGGTCGAGGCCGCCCGGGCCGCCGCCACCGGCGCCGGCAAGCCGCAGGTCCTGCTGGTCCCGCGGGTGGACGGCTCGTACGCGGCGGCCGGCACGCTGGCCACCGTGGAGCAGGTCGGCCGGCTGGCCGACGGCCCCAACGCGGTCGGGCAGCCCGCCGCGCTGGTGCGCGCCGTGCGCCGGGTCCGGATCGGCGTCGGTACCACCGGCCCCGGCGCCGCCCTCTGGGTGGAGACCACGCCGTTCCGGGAGTCCTCGGTGGGCACCCCGGTGGCCGGCCGGGCCGCCGAGCTGGTCAGGGAGTACAAGGCGCTGTCCACCCAGTGGCTGCGCAAGCGCGGCGCCTGGCAGATCGTCGACCGGGTGGACCGGATCGAGGGCGTCGGCGAGCTCGCCGACAACATCGGCTACGCGCCCTTCGTCACCGCCGAGCAGAAGCTCAAGGTGCTGCTGGAGGCCGACCAGGTCGCCCGTCTGGAGTACGCGCTCACCCTGCTGCGCGACCACCTCGCCGAGGAGGAGGTCAACGACACCATCCGCAAGGACGTCGAGGAGGGCGTGGCCAAGCAGCAGAAGGAGTTCCTGCTCCGCCGCCAGCTGGAGGCCGTCCGCAAGGAGCTGGCCGAGCTGAACGGCGAGGCGGCCGACGAGGAGGGCGACTACCGCGCCCGGGTCGAGGCCGCGGACCTCCCGGAGAAGGTCCGCGAGGCCGCGCTCAAGGAGGTCGACAAGCTGGAACGCGCTTCCGACCAGTCGCCCGAGGGCTCCTGGATCCGCACCTGGCTGGACACCGTCCTGGAACTGCCCTGGAGCGAGCGCACCGAGGACGCGTACGACATCGCCGGCGCCCGCGCGGTGCTGGACGCCGACCACGCCGGCCTGGCCGACGTGAAGGAGCGGATCGTCGAGTACCTGGCCGTCCGCAAGCGCCGGGCCGACCAGGGGCTCGGGCCGGTCGACGGGCCTCGGCCGGAGGGGCAGAGCGAAGCGCTCCCCAGGAAGAGCGGTGGGCGACGGGAGGGAGCGGTGCTTGCCCTGGTCGGCCCGCCCGGCGTCGGCAAGACCTCGCTCGGCGAGTCGGTGGCCCGGGCGATGGGCCGCACGTTCGTCCGGGTCGCGCTCGGCGGCGTCCGGGACGAGGCGGAGATCCGCGGCCACCGGCGCACCTACGTCGGCGCACTGCCCGGCCGGCTGGTGCGGGCGATCAAGGAGGCCGGCTCGATGAACCCGGTCGTCCTGCTGGACGAGATCGACAAGGTCGGCTCCGACTACCGGGGCGACCCGGCCGCCGCCCTGCTGGAGGTGCTGGACCCGGCGCAGAACCACACCTTCCGGGACCACTACCTGGAGGTCGAGCTCGACCTCTCCGACGTCGTCTTCCTCGCCACCGCCAACGTCCTGGAAGCCATCCCCGAGCCGCTGCTCGACCGGATGGAGCTGGTCCGGCTGGACGGCTACACCGAGGACGAGAAGGTCGTCATCGCCCGCGACCACCTGCTCCCGCGCCAGTTGGAGAGGGCCGGCCTCGGCGGCGAGCAGGTCACCGTGGACGAGCCGGCGCTGCGCAGCCTCGCCGGGGAGTACACCCGCGAGGCGGGCGTCCGCAACCTGGAGCGCTCGATCGCCCGGGTGCTGCGCAAGATCGCCGTGCAGGCCGAGCTGGGCGAGCGCGAGCTGCCCGCCGCGGTCGGCGCGCAGGACCTGCGCGCCCTGATCGGCCGGCCGCACCACGTGCCGGAGTCCGCCCAGGAGCCAGCCGAGCGCCGCACCGCCGTCCCCGGCGTGGCCACCGGCCTCGCGGTGACCGGCGCCGGCGGCGACGTCCTCTACATCGAGGCCTCGCTCGCCGACGCCGAGACCGGCGGCACCGGGCTGACCCTCACCGGGCAGCTGGGCGACGTGATGAAGGAGTCCGCGCACATCGCGCTCTCCTACCTGCGCTCGCGCGGCGCCGAGCTGGAGCTGCCGGTCACCTCGCTGCGCGACCGCGGCGTGCACCTGCACATCCCGGCCGGGGCCGTCCCCAAGGACGGGCCGAGCGCCGGCATCACCATGACCACGGCGCTGGCCTCGCTGCTCTCCGGCCGCAAGGTGCGCACCGATGTGGCGATGACCGGCGAGGTGTCGCTGACCGGGCGGGTGCTGCCGATCGGCGGGGTGAAGCAGAAGCTGCTCGCCGCCGACCGGGCCGGGGTCACCACGGTGATCATCCCCAAGCGCAACGAGGCCGACCTGGACGACCTCCCGGCCGAGGTGCTGGAGCGGCTCACCGTCCACCCGGTGGCGGACGTGCGGGAGGTACTGGAGCTGGCGCTGGAGCCGGCCGCGGCCACGGTGCTGGTGGCCGCCTGACCGCAGGCCCGGGCCGCCCGAGCGGTGGCCCGGGCCCCACCGGCGGTCCGAAGGGCCGACGGCATCCCCGCGTGCGAGACTGCGGAGATGCCGTCCCCCACGCAGCGCGCGCTGGCCCGGGTGCCCGACCGGCTGCGCCCCTTCCTGGTACGGCACCGCCGACTGGTGAAGTTCCTGCTGGTCGGGAGCGGCTGCTTCGTGCTCACCACGGTGATCGACTTCGAGCTCAAGTTCACCGTGCTGGAGCACAAACCGGTGGTCGCGCTGACCGTCGCGACCGTGATCGGCACCGTCGTCTCGTACGTGCTGAACCGCCGCTGGGCCTTCCGGGCCGACGGCCGGCAGCGCGAGGCGCTGATGTTCGTCCTGGTCAGCGCGGTGGCGATCGCCGTCAACGACGTACCGCTGGCGTTCTCCCGGTACGTCCTGGACCTGCGCGAGCCGTACATCGGCCCCTACGGGCAGGAGCTGGCGGACTTCCTCAGCGGGATGGTCGTCGGCACCTTCGTCGCGATGCTGTTCCGCTACTGGGCGATGCGGCGGTGGGTCTTCGCCCCGCCCGCCGGGCCCGCCCGGGCCGAGCCCGTTCCCGTGCCGGCGAGGGTGCTCGCGGAACCGGTGACGGTGCTCTTGGAACCCGGTTACGCTGCACCCGAGATGCCACGGGATGTGCCGTAAAGGGGCGAGGTGAGCCTTATGCACGAGCCGGACCCCGTCCCGACCGGGCCCGCCAGCCAGCAGGGGATGCGCCGGGCCAACCTGGCCCTGGTGCTCGGGACGATCGCGAGCGGACCGCGCTCGCGCGCCGAGGTGGCCGCCGGGACCGGGCTGACCAGGGCGGCCGTCTCCTCGCTGGCCGAACAGCTGATCGCCGCCGGCCTGGTGGTCGAGGAGGGCCCCGCCGCGCCCAGCGGCAAGGTCGGCCGCCCCGGCACCGCGCTCGGCCTCAACCCGGCCGGGCCCGGCGGCCTCGGCGCCGAGATCGGGGTGCGGCACCTGGGTGCCTGCGTGGTCGACCTGCGTGGGGAGGTCCGCGCCTGGCGGCGCCGGGAGGTCTCCAACCACGGCCGCGCGCCCGCCGCCGTGATGGCCGACCTCGCCCACCTGCTGCGCGAGGCCGTCGCCGAGTCGGGGCTGCGCCCGGCCGGACTCACCCTGGCCGTGCCCGGGCTGGTCGGCGGATCCGGCGGGATGCTCCGGCGGGCCGCCAACCTGGGCTGGCAGGACATCCCGCTGGCTGCCGAACTGCGCCCGGCGCTGCGGACGGCCGGGGGCGGACTGGCCGAGCTGCCGATCGAGGCGGACAACGAGGCCAACCTCGGCGGACTGGCCGAGCGCTGGCTGGGCGAGGGCCCGGAGGACTTCCTGTACGTCTCCGCCGAGGCCGGGGTCGGCGCGGCGATCGTGGTCGGCGGCCGGCTGCTGCGCGGGGCCGGCGGCTACGCCGGCGAGTTCGGCCACGTACCGGTGCACCCCGGGGGGCGCCGCTGCGCCTGCGGGGCGCACGGCTGCCTGGAGCAGTACGCGGGCGAGGCGGCGGCCCTGCGGGCGGCCGGCCTGACCGGGGCCCGGGGCGACTGGGTGGCACTGCTCGCCGACCGCGCCGGGGCCGGGGACGAAGCCGCCCGCGCGGCGCTCGCCGGGGCCGGCACGGCGCTCGGCACCGCGGCCGCCGGCGCGGTCAACCTGCTGGACCCGGCCGAGGTGGTGCTGGGCGGCGGCTACGCCCGGCTGGCGCCCTGGCTGCTGCCCGCGATGCGGGCCGAACTGGCCGCCCGGGTGACGGTGCGGCCCTGGTCCGAGGACCGGCTGACGGTCTCCCGGCTGGGCCGCCGGGGCCCGCTGCTGGGCGCGGCGGTGCGGGTCGTGCGGGCCATCGTGGCCGACCCCGGGCCACTCGGTTAGGGCGTGTCCGACCATTCGAGTCGCGCGCCCGGCGGGAATGGTCGGACACGCCCTGGGAGACCCCGGGCCCCGCGGGCGGCATGCGTGCCGGGACCGGGAACGCGACCGAGCCCCCGGCCGGGGCGGCTGGGGGCTCGGTGACGGTCGGGACCGGGCGGCTCAGGCCTCGGCGGAGACCAGCTCGCGGCGCTGGGAGCTCGGGTGCCGCAGCACGGCGAGCAGGGCGACACCGATGCCGATCAGCGCCCAGACCACCAGGACCAGGACCGGCAGCCCCAGGTTGGTGGAGCCGAAGTAGGCGACCGACCTGGCCGCGCTGGTGCCGGCGCCGTTCGGGATCCAGGAGCTGATCGCCCGCCAGAACGGTGGCATCATCGGCGCCGGGTAGACCCCGCCCGCGCTCGGGTTGCCGAGCACGACGAAGACCAGCACCGCGATGCCGATGCCGATGATGTCGAACAGGCACTGGAGCGCCATGGTGAAGGCGCCGACCGAGAACACCACGAGCGCGCCGACGGCGCTCAGGCCGAGGATCGAGCCCGGCAGCGCGTCCAGCACCGGCCCGGCGATCAGCGTGCCGAGCACCGCGGCGCCGATCGAGTAGAGCGCGAGCACGCCGAGGCGGATCAGCAGGCGGTGGACGTTGGCGGGCTTGGAGCCCGCGCTGATGCCCAGGATCGAGGCGACCAGGTAGCCGCCGACGCACCAGCCGATCACCAGGTAGAAGGCGGAGAGGCCGTTGGTGTCGCCCGCGGCGAGCGGCACCACGTCGTGGACCTTGACGGTGCGGCCCTGGCTCTGGTCGATCGCGGTGGTGATGGTCTCGGCGGCCTTGGCCGCGGACGGGCCGCGGGCGCCGCCGACCAGCAGGGTGTCCTGGGTGCCGGTCGGGTCCACGACCAGCGCCGCGTAGATCTTCTGGTCCTTGATCTGCTGGGTCGCCGTCTCGGCGTCCGGTGCGGTGAAGGCCCTGACGGCGTCGTTCGGCACCGCCTCCAGCGCGCCGACCAGCTTGGGGGCGACCTGGGGCGGGGCGACCACCGCGATGGAGAGGTTCTGCGGGGCCGGCTTGTGCAGCGCCCCGATGTACGAGGTGATGAAGCCGAGCTGGAGCAGCAGTACTCCGAGCACGAGCAGTGCCGCGCGCGGGGTGACCGCACTCTTCAGTTCGGCGACGAAACCCTGCCCCGGGGCTGCCATCCACATCTCCTTGCGTAACGGGGGAAAACGGTACTTCCAGAACCGATACTTCATACCATGAAGTAGTTGGCCTGTCGCACCTTCCGTACCGGCTCCCGGCGGGTGTCGCTGCGCGATACTGGCGCGGTGAGTGACGAAGAAGCCCTGGTGGCGGTGGAGAGCGAGGTCGCGCTGATGTTCCGGCGGGGCCGGGCCAGAGTGGCGGAACTCTCACGGCGGGTGCACCCCGGGCTGGAGGGCATGGCGTACAGCATGCTCGGCTACATCGAGCAGGCCGGGCGGGTGCGGGTGACCGACGTGGGCGTGCACTTCGCGGTCGGCAAGGCGACGGTGAGCCGGCAGATCCGGGCGCTGGAGGAGCTGGGCCTGGTGGCCCGGGAGGCGGACCCGCTGGACCGCCGGGCCGCGCTGGTCTCGCTCACCGAGGACGGGCGGCGGCGCTTCCTGGCCGCGCGGGACGTCCGGATGCGCCGGGTGCGCGAGGTGATGGGCGGCTGGTCGCCGGAGGACGTGACCCGCTTCGCGGAGCTGCTGCGCCGCTTCAACGACGTGCTGGGGGAGTCGCCGGTCGACTGACCGGGCGGCCGTCGGCGGCGCGACCGGGGCCCGCGACCGCGGGCTTTACTTGCCCTTGAAGAAAGTTGCCTAATTCAACCATCTCGCCGTATGGTTGCTTAAGGCAACGAAATTTCATGACCCGCGCATCCCGCACGCTTCGCCGAAGGACCCAGATGACCGTGACCACCGAGGCCGCGAGCGGAACCGCCGCCGCGGCCGACAGCTCACAGATGACGCACCGGCAGGTGATGGAGGCGCTCTCCGGCCTGCTGCTCGGCCTCTTCGTGGCCGTGCTCTCCTCGACCATCGTCTCCAACGCCCTGCCGCACATCCTGGCCGACCTGCACGGCGGCCAGTCCGCGTACACCTGGGTGATCACGGCGTCCCTGCTCACCCTCACCGCCTCCACCCCGATCTGGGGCAAGCTCTCCGACCTCGCCAGCAAGAAGCTGCTGCTCCAGATCGCCCTGCTGATCTACGTCGGCACCTCGGCGCTGGCCGGCCTCTCGCAGAACACCGGTGAGCTGATCGCCTGCCGCGCGCTCCAGGGCATCGGCGCCGGCGGTGTCGTGGCGCTCGGCCAGATCTGCCTGGCCGCGATGGTCCCGCCGCGCGAGCGCGGCCGGTACAGCGGCTACTTCGGCGCGGTCTTCGCGCTCGCCACCATCGGCGGCCCGCTGATCGGCGGCGTCATCGTGGACACCTCCTGGCTGGGCTGGCGCTGGTGCTTCTACGTCGGCATCCCGTTCGCGCTGGCCGCGATCCTCGTGGTGCAGCGCACCCTCAAGCTGCCGGTGGTCAAGCGCCAGGCGAAGATCGACTACCTGGGCGCGCTGGTCATCACCGCCTCGGTCAGCCTGCTGATGATCTGGATCACGCTGGCCGGCAAGAACTACGCCTGGCTGTCCTGGCAGACCGTGGCCATGGTCGGCGGCGGCCTGCTGCTGGGCGCCCTGGCCGTCGTGATCGAGCGCCGCGCCGCCGAGCCGATCATCCCGCCGGGCCTGTTCAAGTACCGCACCGTCACCCTGGCCGCGCTCGCCAGCGTGCTGGTCGGCGTCGGGATGTACGGCGCGACCACCTTCCTCAGCCAGTACTTCCAGCTGGCCCGCGCCAAGTCCCCGACCGTGGCCGGCCTGATGACCCTGCCGATGATCCTCGGCCTGGCGGTCTCCTCCGCGGTGGCCGGCCGGCTGATCACCAAGTACGGCAAGTGGAAGGCCTACCTGGTCTCCGGCACCGCGCTGCTCGCCGTCGGCTTCGGCCTGCTCGGCACCGCCCGGGCCGACACCGACTACGGGCTGCTCTCCGTCTACATGGCGATCACCGGCGTCGGCCTCGGCCTGACCAGTCAGAACCTGGTGCTCGCGGTGCAGAACACGGTGCCCCGGCACGAGCTCGGCGCGGCCAGCTCGGTGGTCACCTTCTTCCGCACCATGGGCGGCGCGATGGGCGTCTCCGCGCTCGGCGCGCTGATGACCGACAAGGTCGGCCACTACCTGGCCGAGAACCTGGCCGCGGCGCACATCCCGGCGTCGCCCGCGGCGTCCGGCGGCGGCATCCCGGACCTGGCCAAGCTGCCGGCCCCGATCGTGCCGCTGGTGACGGACGCCTTCGGCCACGGCGTCGGCACCGTCTTCCTGTGGGCCGCCCCGTTCGCGGCGCTGGCCTTCGTCACCGTGCTGTTCATCCGGGAGACGGCGCTGAAGACCACCCAGGAGAACTGACCACCCAGGAGAACCGACCACCCAGGAGAACCGACCGGCAGTCGGGATGCGCGAACGGGCCGGGGAGTGCGTGAA
>NZ_JBHVFE010000268.1:0-12215 GCF_042801945.1 Kitasatospora sp. NPDC057542 | reverse complement strand
GGCGCGGCAGGGCGGATGCGCGATCAGCCGCTGAACGGCGGGTGGGTGGGTGCGCAGACCGTGCCGGGGGCGGGGAGGACGCCGTCGACCAGGTAGCGGGCCTCGTGCCGGGCAGCACAGTCGCTGGGGTTGGCCAGCACGGTGTGGCCGTAGCCGTCGACGGTCAGCAGCTCCGCGCGGGCGAGCGAACGGGCCATCGCGCGGGACCCTTCGTACGGCATGGCCGGGTCCCCGGTGTTGGCGACGACCAGGATCGGCCGGGCGGTCGGGTGGTTCCAGGGGCCGTCGTACCGGTCGCGGTCCCGGGCGGGCCAGTCGGCGCAGCGCTCGTCGGCCCAGGCGAAGTAGGGGCCGGCCTCGCCGGAGCGGGCCCGGGCGGACGCGGCCAGGGCGGGGTAGTCGGCCCGGGCGGGCGGGTTGGCACTGTCCGAGCACGCCACCGCGAGCGCCTGGTCCGGCGACTGGTGGAGGACGGGCGGCAGCGGTGCGGTCGGCGTGGCAGGCGCCTCGGTGGCGGCCCACAGCGCCTGGAGCGTCGTGCCGAGCCGGGTCCAGCCGGTGAGGGGGATGCCCGGGACGGGGTTCGTGGCGTAGAGCGAGAGGATCGTCGCCTCCACGGCCGAGCCGGCGGTGAAGGTCATGCCGTCGACCGCGACCGGCCGGGCGCGCAGCCGCTGGAGCAGCTCGCCGTACCTGGCCCGGGTGGCGGCGGCCGTCCCGGCGGAGAAGGCGCAGGCCGGGGGACCGACCTGGGCGCACTGGTCGAGGAAGGCGTCGAGGGTACGGCCGGCGGCCACGTCGCTGCCGTTGCGCAGCAGGGTACCCATGGTTGCGGCCTGCCCCCCGCGGCCGGTCGACCAGGCCACCGGGTCCGGTGCGCTGTCGAGGACCATGGCGCGGACCCGGTCGGGGAACAGGTTGGCGTAGGTGGCGCCGAGGTAGGTGCCGTACGAGGTGCCCAGGTAGGTGAGCCGTCGGTCACCGACCGCCCGGCGGAGCAGGTCCATGTCCCGGGCCACGTTCGCGGTGGAGACGTGCGGCAACAGGGCCGGGTTGCGGGCCGCGCACTGCCGGGCGAGGCGCTGGTAGGCGTCGGCCCAGGCATGTTGCTGGTCCGCGCCCTCGGGGTAGCCGGCGGCGGTGCCGGCCAGCAGGACCTGCTCGTCCGCCGGGTCGTCGAAGCACTGGACGGGAGCGCTGCCACCGGTGCCGCGCGGGTCGAAGCTGACGATGTCGAAGCGCTTGCGCACCTCCTCGGGGAACTGGCCGAGCATCATGGGCAGGGCCACGGTGCCGGGCACGGCCGGCCCGCCGGGGTTGTAGAACAGTGAGCCGATCCGGTGCGCCTGGTCGTCCGCCGGGTGCCGGATGACGGAGAGGTCGATCCCGGCGCCGCGCGGGTCGTGGTGGTCGAGCGGCACACGGGCGGTCGCGCACTGGAAGCCGTCCCCGCAGGTCGCCCACGTGAGTCGCGGCACCGGGGCGGTGTCCGGCGCGGCCACGGCGGTCGCCGGACACACGGCGGCCAGCAGCGCTGCCGCGGCGGCGCCCGCGCCCAGCCTCCACGAGGCCGCCGAGCGTCGGACTGCGGTGCGGGACGCCTCGGGCCGGCGCGGGCCTGCGGCGGTGCCGATGGGAGGGGAGGTACGAGTCACGCGAGTGCCCTTTCGTCAACGGGCCGGGTGGTCACGCGCTCCTCGGTCGCGGCGTACCGCCCGGCACGTCCGACAGTTCCGCACCCCGCTGGCAGAGCGCTGGCAGACCGCTGGCAGCGGGTCAGGCGCCGTCCGGCAGCGAGGTGGGAGGCGTGCCACCGCCACCATGGCCCGCCGGCTCGCCGCCTCCGCTGCGGCCCGGCCCGAGACCGCGTCGGCGGCGCGTGAAGCAAGAGACCGAAGCGGGAGGTGACGTGGTCGCCGGGGGCGTACTTCTTCCAGGTTCCTCCCGCTTGAGCGGCGACGGCTTCGGTGTGGACGGTGTGGTGGCCGAGCATTCCGGCGACCACGGACGGGGGTGTCTGCAGGACCAGCTGCCGCGCACATCCCCCCGGCACACAGTGAGAACGTCAACTACCACGGCACGATCGACGTCGAGGTCGACACCGAGCTCGCCAAGCTCGACCCGGCCGGCTACCGGCCGTTGCGGCCTCGCCGCCGGGACCAGGTCCGAGACACTCACCGATCGCCTCCGCCCGAAGGGACCACTGTCCTCGCACAGCCGGTTGAGGTTCGGCGCTCGTACCCGGCGTACCCCCTACTGACTCTGCGGAGCCCACTCGGTGTGTAGGCGCTGATTGCTAGGGTCGCGAGCATGAACCTCAGAGCCGCAATGCCCCTCGCTGAATGGACTACCTGCAACGCCGCGCTGCTTGCCACCTCCGGTGCCGATGCCCCAGTTGACGATCTGGCGCCGTTGGGCCGTCTCATCGGCAGTGCACGCGTCGTCGCCCTGGGTGAGAGCTCCCATCAGATACGCGAGTACGGGCTGTTACGCGACCGAATACTGCGCTTCTTGATCCAAGAGTGCGGGTTCACCGTCTACGCCGCGGAACTCGGGACCGCCTCCGGCCGGGCTGTCGATGCGTGGACGCGGGGCGGAGACGGAGATCTCGATGCCCTTCTCACTCCCCATACCGGCGGCTACCCGAGCCAGTCCGCCGAAGGCCGCGACATCCTGCGGTGGCTGCGCGCCCATAACGCCAGAGCGACGCGCCCAGTCCACTTCGCCGGACTCGACATACCTGCGGCCGGCGGCTCGCTGGTTCCGGTCCTTGAAGCGGTAGCCCGGTATCTGGCCGACATCGACCCCCGCGCAGTTCGCCACGCCCGAACCGCCCTTGAACTGTCAGCGCCACTTGCAGGAGGCTCGGGTCTGGCTTCGGCCCGGGCCCGCCTTGGCCTGGACGCTGCGGTCCAGGACCAGCTTTCAACCGTGCTCAGTCAACTACTCAACCGCGTCACGGTGATGCGTGAGATATACATCGATTCCGCAGGGCCCACCGTGTACGAGGACGTGGTCTCGGACGTCTGGGCTGCGTGGCGCACAGACCAGATGCAGCGTGCGATGGCTGACCTGTTCGACGGGAAGCCGGATGCCGCTGACCTCTCCGCCCGCGACCGCTACCTCGCCGACAGCCTGCTGACGTTACTCGACCGATCCGCCCCCGGTACCCGTATCGTGCTCGCCGCGCACAACGCCCACATCCAGCGCACGACCAATCCTGAGGGCACTTCCCTGCCTCGTGTCCCGATGGGGCACGCCCTCGCCCGGCGGCTCGGAAACGACTACGTTTCAGTGGCGATGACCAGCAGCGGCGGCAGGACCGTGAAGAACTCGCCCGATCCGACTCACCCCGCCGGGATGCGCCAGTACGCGACCGACGCCCCCGCGGCAGCACCCAACAGTGTGGAGGCGCTGTTCGCAGGCATGCCGGCAGCACCCGCCATGGTCAACACCCATGCCCTACGTGCGTATGCGCGACAGCATGGTCTGCCAGAGCCGACTCGGATCCGCATGGACGACGACTTCCTGCCTGTGCCGGCCCTGGACGCTTACGACGCAGTCGTCTGCGTTCCACGCACCACGCTCAGCGCGGACCTCATGGGGTAGGCCAACCCAGGTGCCGGCCGAGATGCGGCCGAGCGGGTTGGCAGGACCTGCTGAGGGTTGTACCGGACGTGAACCATTAGCGCGGCCGACCACGTCTCGCCGAAGCACTGTGGCCTGTTCCTGCTCTACCGCGACGAGGCCGACCTGTTCCATGCGCCGGTGACGGTCGCCTGGCGTACGGGGGTTCGCAAGTCGCACAGGCGTGTCACAGGTGCGTTCCGCGTTTCCCGCCGTCGACGCCGTCGCCCCGTACGGTAGCTCCGTACGGGGCGGCGGCGTCCGGCCGCTCAGCCCTTGACCGACCCGGCGGTCAGGCCTTGGGCCAGGTAGCGCTGGAGGAACTGGTAGACCACGATCACCGGCAGCGAGGTCACCAGCGCGCCGGCCGCGAACAGGCCGTAGTTCTGGTCCTGTTGGCCGGAGATGATCCCGTAGAGGCCGACCGCGACGGTCTTGGAGTCGTTCGAGGTCAGGAAGATGTTCGCCAGGATCACGTCGTTGAGCGCGGCGGTCAGCGACAGGATCGAGATCACCACCAGCATCGGCGCGGCGAGCGGCAGGATCAGCCGGAAGAAGATCTGCGCGTGCCCGGCGCCGTCCACCTTGGCGGCCTCGTCGATCTCGCGCGGGATGGTGTCCAGGTAGCCCTTCATCAGCCAGGTGTTCACCCCCATCGCGCCGCCCAGGTACACCAGCACCAGGCCCCACGGGGTGTCCAGGCCGATCGCCGGCAGGACGTCGCCGATCTTCGCGAACATCAGGTAGAGCGAGATCACCGCGAGGAACTGCGGAAACATCTGCACCAGGAAGACCGCCATCAGCCCGATCCGCCGGCCCCGGAAGCGGAACCGCGAGAAGGCGTACGCGGCCAGCACCCCGAGCAGCACGTTGAGCACCGCGAAGGTGCCGCAGACCAGCGCCGTGTTCGCCAGCCACCGGGCGAACGGGTACTGCCCGTTGGTGAACAGGGCGGTGAAGTTGGCGAGCGAGGCGTGCCGGGGCAGCAGCGTGGACGACTGCAGCGTGCCGAGCGGGTTCAGCGCCGCGGAGAGCACGAACAGCAGCGGGAACAGCGCGAAGCAGACGGCGAGCACGGCGACCAGGTGCCGCCAGCCGAAGCGGCGCAGCCAGCGGGTGGCGGTGGTGGCGGTCATGCGTTCAGCTCCTCAAGGGCGCGGGTGCGGCGGAAGCCCACCAGCGTGATCAGCCCGACCAGCAGGAAGATGACGATGGACAGCGCGGCGGCGAAGCCGTACTGGGCGCCCTGCCCGCCGAAGGCCACCCGGTAGGTGTAGCTGATCAGGATGTCGGTCGATCCGGCGGTGCCGCCCGCGCCGTCGAACGGCCCGCCGCCGGTGAGCAGTTGGATGGCGTTGAAGTTGTTGAAGTTGAAGGCGAAGGACGAGATCAGCACCGGCGCGGCGGCGACCAGCAGCAGCGGGAAGGTGACCGCCCGGAACGCCTTCCACGGGCCGGCGCCGTCGATCCGGGCGGCCTCGTTGAGCTCGGCAGGCATCGCCTGCAGCACGCCGGTGCAGATCAGCAGCATGTTGGGGAAGCCGAGCCACAGGCTGGTGAGCACCACCGCGAACCGGGCGCTCCAGGCGTCGCCCAGCCAGTCGATCCGGGCGTGCAGCAGCTGGTTGAGCAGGCCGAAGTCCCGGTTGTACATGCTCTGCCAGATCAGGATGCCGATGAACGCGGGCATCGCGTACGGCAGCAGCATCAGCGAGCGGTAGGCCCGCTGCCCGCGCAGCCGCGGGTGGTGCAGGGTGAGCGCGAGACCGAGGCCGAGGGCGAAGGACGCACCGGTGGAGAGCAGGGCGAACCCGAAGGTCCAGGCGAGCACCCCGAGGAAGGGGCCGCGGATCGCGGGGCTGGTGAGCACGGCGGTGAAGTTGGCGAAGCCGACGGTGCGGTGCCAGCCGGTGGGCAGGGTCCGCCCGGAACCGTCGGCGGCGGTGAACCGGCCCTCCCGGGGGTGGTAGACCGTGCCGTCCCGGGCGTCGGTCAGGGTGTCGGCCTGCCGGTCGTACGCCAGGGTGGGGCGGGCCGTGGTGGCCATCGAGAGGCCCTGGCTCACGATGAACCCGCCGTCCACCGGCACCCGCAGGTCGGTCAGCTCCGCGGAGCGGCCGTTGACCTGGCCGAAGGTCAGCAGCTTCAGCCCGGGTGCGGACGTCACCCGGCCGTCCGGCCCGGCCACCGTCCCGGCGGGGGCGGGGGCGAGGCCGCGCGCGGTGCCGGCCGAGACCTTCCCGGTGTCCGGGTCCGTGAGCAGCAGCACCAGCGGACCGCCGTCCGGGCCGGTGGCGATGGTGAGCGCGTACGAGGGGCTGTCGGGGACGGGCTCGACGGAGTGCTCGACGAGGCTGCGGACCGCCTGGTCCTTGGTGAGCAGGTGGCCGTCTCCGTAGTCGGTGAAGGACACCGCGACGATGTAGAGCACGGGGTAGGCCACGAAGGCGAGGAAGAGCGCGGTGGCGGGCAGCAGGTACTTGGCGGGCAGCCGGCGCGGCGAGAGGTAGATCCAGAACGTCGCGCCGACGGCCGCGGCCAGCACGCCGAGCGCGGCCCAGTGCCCGGCGTCGTACAGCCTGGGTGCCGCGTAGAGGGCGAGGGCGGCGACACCGGCCAGCAGGATGATCTTCACCAGCTGTGCGGTGGCGGCGACCGTCCGGCGGGAGGCCGGGCGGGGCGGGCGGTCCGGGGCGCCGGCGGAGTCACCGGCCGGGCGCCTGCTGTCCTGAAGGGTGGGGGAGGTCATGGGTGGTCCCTGGTCCGGAGGGCGCCCGGAGGTGGTGGCCGTCCGGGTGTCGGCGCGCGTGCCGGGGGGCTCGGCACGCGGGGGCTCAGTGGGCGGAGCCGAGGGCGGCGCGGATGGCCTCGCCGGCCTGCCGCATGGTCGCGGCCGGGTCGGCGCCGGCGACGATGCTCGCCTCGGCCTGGCCGAGCGGTCCCCAGATCGCGTTCATCGCGGGGATCGCCGGCAGCGGCTGGCCGTCCGCCCCGGCCTGCGCGAGGAAGCCGATGTCCGGGTCCTTCGCGGACGCCTTCGCGAGCGCGGAGGTCAGCGCGGGCGGCTCCGGCGAGGCCTGGTAGAGCGCCAGCTGGCCCTCCTCGGAGCCGATCTCGTGCAGCAGGAACTCCTGGGCCAGCGGCAGGTTCCTGGCCTTCGCGGAAAGGTAGAAGCTCTGCACTCCGATGAACGGGCGGGCCCGGCCCTTGCCCGCCCACCCGGGCACGGCCGAGATCGCGTAGGGCACCCCGGCCTGCTTGAGCTGGCCGAGCGCCCAGGGCCCGGCGACCAGGAACGGCGTCTTGCGCCCGGTGAACAGCGCGATGGCGTTGGTGTCCACCGAGCGGTTGAACAGCCCGGCGCCCTTCTCCCCGTACTGCTTGAACAGTTCGCCGGCCGCGATCGAGCCCGGTCCGCCGACCCCGAGGTCGGCGGTGTCGTAGCCGCCGTCCGCCTTGGCGGCGAACAGGTAGCCGCCGGCCGAGGTGAACAGCGGTTGTAGGGCGTACGCGTTGCCCTGCTGGCCGATCGGCAGGGCGAGCGGGAGCTCGCTCTTCCCGTCCTTGACGGCGCCCTGCCCGGCGGCGGCCAGGTCCTCGAAGGTGGTGGGTGCGTTCGGCGCGAGCTCGGTGTTGCGGAACAGCACCAGGTTCTCCGTCGCGTACGGCAGCCCGTACGGCCGGCCGTCGTAGGTCACGGCCTCCAGCGCGGCGGGCTGGAACAGCGCCTTCTGCGCCTGGGTGAGCGGGACGGGCGCGACGACGCCGTTCTGCACCAGGTTGCCCAGCCAGTCGGAGGCACCGACCACCAGGTCCGGGCCCTTGCCCGCGTTGGTGGCCGAGACGTAGGCCTGCTGGGTGTTGACGGACTGCGGGGCGACGGTGACCTTGACCCCGTGTTCCTTGCCGAACCGGTCGGCGAGCGGCTGCAGGGCGGCGGCCTGCTGGGTCTGCGCCCAGATCACCAGGTCGCCCTCCGGGCCCGCGATCGGCGGGGCGCTCATCGGGTCCCCCGCCGCCGCGCCGCTCGCGGACGAGGTGCCGGTGGACGGCGCGCCGGCGGGCGAGGTGCCGCCGCAGGCCGTGACCAGCAGGGCGAGGACGCCGAGTGCGGCGTGTCTGCGGTAGCGCATCGTCCGAGACTCCTTCGTTGGGGAGGGGCCGGGGCCCCGGGGTGGGACAGCGGGTCAGATGCCGTCCGCCGGGCGGCGCCAGCGGTCGACGGTGAGGTCGAGGCGGATGTCGCGGTCGACCGTCAGCGGGTGCATCACCCGCAGGCCGTTCTCGTCGACGGCGTCCAGGCCCCAGCCGCGCGAGACGCCACCGTCGAAGCCGGTGCCGCGCGGGACGGCGATCCGGCCGCGGAAGCGCCCGGGGCCGTCGGGGCGGCAGGGCAGCGGGCCGTACATCACCGGCGTGTCGTACGGGGTGCCGTCCGGGACGGTGACGACGACCTCCAGGACGGGCCGGGCCGCAAGCTCCGGCACCACCTCGACCTCGCAGTGCCCGCTCAGCCCGTGAGCCCGTACGGTCACCGCGGTGCGCCCGGCGGCCAGCGGGCGCAGCAGCCCGTGCGGCGAGACGGCCGCGACCTCGGGCCGCTCCACCCGGTAGTCGGCCTCCAGTGCGGTGTAGCGCACGCCGTCGGCCCGCACCGCGGCCGGGTTGACGGCGCTCCAGGTCTCGCCGGGGGCGAGCCGCAGGTGCGCGGCGGCGGTGAGCGAGACGACCGGCGAGGGGCCGCCGAACAGGTGCAGCAGCGCGTGCCGGGAGCGGGGGCGCCAGGCGTCCTCGTGGTGGGGTGCCTCCGGGTCCTCGTAGTAGAGGAGGTCCGCGCCGGAGGTGTAGCCGGCCTCGTCGAGGAGCTGGACGGCCAGTTCCCGCGCGGGCCGGGCCATGATCAGGCCCTCCCGGCCGCCGATGTCCAGCCAGAGCCGGCGGGGCCCGCGGCGGCGGTAGCGCTCGTGGACCACCTTCTCGCCGAGGTCGGCCGGGTCGACGTGGGTGAGGAACGGGGAGAGAACGGCGGCCAGGCCGAAGACCTCGGGACGGCGGAAGGCCATGTGGTAGGCGACCAGGCCGCCCATCGAGGAGCCCATCACCGCGGTGTGCTCGGGCCCGGTCCTGGTCCGGTAGCGGGCGTCGACGAACGGCTTGACCTCGTCGGTCAGGAACGCCTCGTAGCGGTGGCCCTTGAGCGGGGTCCCGGGCGTGCGCCAGTACTCGGCGACGTGCGAGTACTCGGTGCCACGCTCGGCGCCGGCGTTGGGCACGCCGACCGCGATCAGCTCGGGGATCAGGCCTTCGGCGTACAGCTGTTCCAGCGTGCGGTCCAGCGCCCAGGTGGGCCGCTGCCCCTGGTCGAAGACCTGCTGGCCGTCCTGCAGGTAGAGCACCGGGTAGTCGGCGCCCGGGTCGTCGTCGTAGCCGGGCGGCAGGTGGACCAGCAGGTCCCGCTCGTTGCCGAGCAGTTCGGAGCGGAAGCCCGGAATGCGTTCGATCCGGCCGCGGCGCACGGCGGCCCGGGCGGTCCCGACACCCCCGGCGGCGCTCATCGGGCCACCGACCAGACGTGCACGGCCGGGCCCTCGGCGGGCAGGTCGCGGCCGGGGACGAGCTGCGGCCCGCCGAGCAGGTGGGTGGCGTGCCACTCGCCGGCCACCGGCGGGTGGTCGGCCCGGCTGATCTGCACCAGGATCCGCTCCCGCTCGTCCTCGCGCTCGAACAGCAGGACGTCGCGCTCGGCGAGCAGCCAGCGCAGCCCGCCGCCGCTGAGCGCGCTGTGGCTGCGGCGCAGCCGGATCAGCTCCCGGTAGGTGCGGTGGGTGTGCTGGTCCCAGGCGGACTCATCCCAGGGGAAGGGCTTGCGGCCCTCCTCCAGGCCCTCGCCCACGACGCCGACCTCGTCGCCGGAGAACACCATCGGAGTGCCGGGCAGGGTGAACAGCAGGGACGCGCCCAGCAGTTGGCGCTCGGGGCCGGCGAAGCTGCGGAACCGTGCGGTGTCGTGCGAGTCCAGCAGAGTGAGGTTGTGCACCCGGCTGCGCCAGGGCAGGGCGGCGCCGAACGCCGTCATGGTGGCCCGCAGTTGGGCGCCACCGTAGTCGGGGATCGGCCCGGGCACCGCCCAGAAGTCCTTCTGGTCGTGCCGTTCGGCGAGCCAGGCCCAGACCGGGCGGGTGAAGCCCGCGTAGCTCATGGTGCCCTGCCAGCCGTCGCCCTTGAGGGTGAGCGAGGCGTCGTGCTGGTGCTCGGCGAGCAGGACGGCGTCGGGGTTGGCGGCCCGTACGGTGGCCGCGGTGGTGGTGGCGACCAGATGGTTGAGTTCGACCTCGCCGCGGCGGCCGGCCATCTGCGCCACGTCGACCCGCCAGCCGTCCAGGTGGAACGGCGCCTTGAGGTACTTGGCGATCACCGAGTCGGGGCCCTCGTAGAGGCGGCGGCGCAGCTCGGGCGAGCGGTGGTCGAAGGTCGGCAGGGTGCGCACGCCCAGGAAGGTGGCGTAGTCGTCGGGGCCGCCCTCGCCGAAGAAGTAGAAGCCGGCCTCGGGGCTGCGCGGGTCCTGCTGCGCGGTGCGGAACCAGTCGTGGTCGCTGCCGGAGTGGTTGAGGGTGATGTCGCCGATCACCTTGATGCCGCGCCGGTGAGCCTCGGCGGTGAGGGCGATCAGCGCCTCGTCGCCGCCGAGCGCGGGGTCGACCCGGTCGAAGGAGACGGCGTCGTAGCGGTGGTTGGAGCGGCCCTCGAAGAACGGGGTGAGGTAGATGACGGTGGCGCCGAGGCGCTGGATGTGGTCGATCCTGCGGACCACGCCCCAGAGGTCGCCGCCGTACATCTGCTGGAGGGCGGCGGCGTCGCCGGTGTGCAGCGGGGTGTCCCAGTCGGCCGGGCGGGCCCAGGCGGCGAGCGGGGCGTCGCCGCCGCGGGCGTAGCGGTCCGGGAAGATCTGGTAGACCACGGCGTCGGCGGCCCAGGCGGGCGGGGCCGGGTGGGTGGTGAGGCGGAAGTCGGTGGCGTCGGGCAGGTCGTGGTCGTGCAGGCCGGCCGCGGTGAGCCAGCGACCGCCGTCCGGGGTGTGCAGCCAGAACCGGTAGTTCATCTCCGGGTTGACCATCGTCAGGCCGACCCGCCACCAGGTCGCGTCGGTGTCGGTGCGCTCGGGCACGGCGGCCTCGAAGTGCGGTTCGCCGTCGGGGACGGAGCGCACGAAGATCCGGTCCACCTCCTGGCCGGCCGGCACCCGCACCCGCAGGTCGACCTTCTGCCCGATCCGGGGCGCGAGGTCGCCGACGTAGCGCGCGGAGCCGTCGTGGTGCGGCTGGTGGCGGGCGGCGAGGCGGTGGCTGCGGACCGTGTCCATGGAGCTCCTCGGTCGGGTGAACAGGGTGATGGAGTGCGGCGTTCCGCTTACCGGGGCCGACGAGGGAACCGTAACGGCGATGAAACTGTTGCGCAATACGTTGCTAAGATTGTTTCACCAGCCTCGCCGACCCATGGCCGGGGATTTGTAAGATGCAGGCTCGACCAGTCGGGAGGACCAATTGAGCGGCCCGTCACTACGGGACATCGCCGCCCGGGCAGGCGTCAGCGCCGCCTCGGTGAGCAGGGTGATCAACGACCGGCCGGGCGTCTCCGACGACACCAGGCTCAAGGTCGCCGAGGCCATGCGGGAACTCGGCTGGCGGCCCGACCAGGGCTACGACCCGCACCAGGGTGCGCTGATCGGCATCGTCGTCCCCGAGCTCGACAACCCGGTCTTTCCCCTGCTCGCCTCCGCGATCGAGGTGCAGCTCGCCAAGCACGGCCTGACCGCCGTGGTCGGCACCTCCACCCGCCAGGGCACCGCCGAGCTGGGCTACATCGACGTCCTGCTGCGCAAGGGCGTCTCCGGGCTGGTCCTGGTCTCCGGCCGGCACGCCAACCCGCACGCCGACCACGGCTTCTACCGGCTGCTGCACGAACGCGGCATCCCGATGGTGCTGGTCAGCGGCCGGGTCGAGGGCCTGGCCGTACCCACCGTCGCCACCGACGAGGCGCTCGGCGCCCGGATCGCCGTCGCCCACCTGCGCGAACTCGGCCACCGGCGGATCGGACTGGCCGGCGGCCAGGGCTACCTGCGCCCCTCCATCAACCGCCTGGACGGCTACCGGCGCGCGATGCGCGAACTGCTCGGCGAGGAGGCCCCCGCCGACTGGTACACCGAGTCCTCCTACTCGATCGCCGGCGGCGCCGCGGCCGCCCGCCAGCTGTTCGACGCGGGCGTCACCGCGATCGTCGCCGGCAGCGACCTGATGGCCCTCGGCGTCACCCAGGCCGCCCGCGAGGCCGGCCGCTCGGTGCCGGGCGACCTCTCCGTGGTCGGCTACGACGACTGCTACCTGGCCGCCCACAGCAATCCGCCGCTGACCACCGTGCGCCAGCCGATCCAGGAGATGGGCGCGGCCGTCGCCGAGGCCCTGTGGCGCCAGCTGGAGGGGCACGGCGGCCAGGTCAGGGACTACCTGTTCACCCCGGAGCTGGTCGCCCGCGAGTCCACCGGCCGACTGCGGCACGGCTGACCCGACGCCGAGGGCCGGGACACCAGCGGC
>NZ_JBHVFE010000267.1:0-12246 GCF_042801945.1 Kitasatospora sp. NPDC057542 | reverse complement strand
GTGGTCAGGTCGCGCTGGGAGTCGGCGGCGGCCAGCCCGGTGGCGATGCCGGCCGCGCCGAGGGCGACGATGCCCGCGAAGACGTTCAGGCCGAGGCGGACCAGGCTGCTCTCGGACTCGTAGCCGCGTTCGATCTTGAGCAGGTCGCGGCGCTCGCTGAGCTTGGCCAGCGCGCCGTCGGCCTTCTGCTGGGCGCCGTCGGAGGGCGCCGCGGCGGGCAGCCAGACGGAGCCGGTCGGGGTGGTGGAGAAGCCGAGCCGGGCCGCGGTGGCCGGGCTGATCACGGCCTGGGCCGGGGAGGCCAGCGAGGGCTCGGCAAGGACGGCGTCCACGGCGATCTCGGTGTAGACCGGCTTGCTCCGTGCGGCGACCGCGCCCTCCGCGACGACCGGGGCGCTGTACGGGAACGTGACCTTGCCGTCCTTGAGGTAGCGGGCGTGGAAGACCACGGCCTTGCCGGCCGCGAGGGAGTGGCCGGCGCCCTGGTCGGTGACGCCATAGAGGTTGCGCAGCAGGTTGGCGTCGTCGGCGGTCAGCGGGCTGTAGGTGCTGCTGTAGCGGTGGTCGACCTCGCAGCGCTTGTCGGTCCGGGGCACCGGGGTGTCGAACCAGGTCCGCAGTTCCTCCCGGCCGGCGTCGGTGGCGGCGTAGAACTGGTGGCCCTCGTCGTCCTCCCCCGCCGGCTCGACCAGCCCGTCGCGCTCAAGCCGCGACAGCGTGGTGCAGACCTGCCCGACGTTGAGCGGCCAGGTGGCGCCGGCGCGCGCCTCGAACTCGGTGCGCAGCTGGTAGCCGTAGCGCGGGCCCTGGTCGAGCAGGGCGAGCAGACCGTGACGGATGGACATACCGAGTATGTATACCCGGTATGTCGTACCGCCTCAAACCGCGCCCCCTCCCCCGGCGACCGGGTACCGTCGTGCGGTCCAGCGCGACCGGCAGCAGCAGCGAGGCGGCGCTCGGTCGGGAAGTCGTGGAAGGCCAGCAGTTCGTCCATGTCGTCGGCGCCCTCGGACGGGTCCAGCCGGACGTGCCGGCGACGCCGGCAGGGCCCTGCCGAGGCGACGAGCTCAGCCTCAGCATCCGCTACAGCACGGCCCACTTCGGCTTGGTCTCTGAGCACTACTGGCTTGGGTTTGGAGGAAGGTGCGAGCTTCGCCCAGGTCACGGAAGCGGGCGGAGACGCGCACCGGGCCGGTGGTGGAGTGGAGGTGCAGCCTTGCCAGTCCCAGCAGTCGCGTCAGTGGGTTCTGCGTCAGCGCAAGGCTCTGCGGCTTCGTATGAGGGATGATCATCGTCCGGCGGACGATCAGGCCCCGGCGGCTGACCACCACCTGTGCGTCCAGCCCAAGGCCCGACCGAGCCGCCCAGAACGGTGCGAGGAAGCAAGCCCGCCGCGGTGGCGGGGTAAGGGCGACCGCGTCCAGGTCCAGCCCCGGCCACAGCCGGCCCAGCAGGGCCAGCGCCTGCGCGCGTGGCGCGACCGGCAGCAGCAGCGAGCCACCGGCCGCGTCCTGCCCGGCCACGTTCATCCGCACCCGGACCCAGCCCATTCGGCGCCACAGCAGCGGCTCGTCGATCCGCAGCGCTTGCACCCGACCGGGTAGGACCGTCTCATGCCTGTACTCCAACAGCCCCGCGCTGATCCGCATCCCGTCCGGGGACTCGGCGAGGGTGAAGGAGTACTCCGCCGCGAACCGTTTGAGAACGGTCGCCGACAGCACCGTCGCCAACGACAGCGCGACGGCGAACACCTCAGCCCATGTGCGTGCCGTCACCAGCGGCACCACGGTGGCAACCGCCGCGATCAGCCACCCCCACGTCGACAGACTCAGCGCGATCGACCCGAGCAGCCGTCGCCCCGACAACGCGTAGAGCACCTGCTGCTGGGCCTGGCCCGCCTCTGGCGCCAGGCTCGCCCCGCGGGCGAGCAGCTCGGTGCGGAACGCGACCGCCTGCCCCACACCCAGGTACTCCAGCGTCGACCGCGCCTTCTCGCCGGTCGCCATGTCAAACCTCAGGACGGCCAGCCCGAGCAGTCGGGCTGCGAGCGGCCGGATCACCTCAATGGCCTGCACCCGGTCCAGCCGGATGTCGCGGCTACGCCGGAAGACGATCCCGCGCTCGACCCGTAGCTGCGCGCCTTCCACCCGGTAGCGGGTGAAGCGCCAGGACAGGAAGCCGTAGCCGAACGCGAGCGGGACCAGCACCAGCAGTGCCCAGCCCACCCGGTTCACGGTCAGACCGTATGTCAGGTGGCGGGCGCCGTAGGCGAGTACCACGATCAGCCCCCAGCCGCGCAGGAACGGCGTGAGCGGGTGCAGTCTCCGCCAACCCTCCCGTTCCCCCGTTCCCATCACAGTCCCGCCTGCCGGGCCTCGCCGCGCTCGGCCAGGGCGTCACGCAGCCGTGCCGCCTCGGCGGGCAGCAGGCCGGGGATCCGCGCGTCGCTGAAGAGCGAAGCGGTATGCAGCTGGACCGACGCGATACCGAAAGCCCGATCCAGTGGGCCGGCCTTGACGTCCACGGCCTGCATCCGGCCGTACGGCACCACCAGCTGTCGCCGCCACCAGTAGCCGCGCGTCAGCAGCAGGTCGTCCTCGCGTTCAGCAAAGCGCCAACTGGCCCAGTTCCGGCCGACCAGCCACCAGCCCCAACCGGTCAGCGTCACGGGCAGCAAGGCGAACAACGACCAGCCGCCGCCTAGGAACACGGCGAGCAGCGTAGCGGTAATGGCCGTCAGTAGCGCTCCCGCCACCAGCACAAGGGTTCGCCGCAGGCGGCGCAGGCCACCGGGAAGGCGCGCCCAGTGCAGGTTTGCGGATTCAAAAGGGGCGGTATCCGTGCCCGTCACCCCGATCTCCGCGGGCCGGTCAGACAGTGGGCGAGTCTCCTGCGTGAGCGGGGAGGCCGGGCCGAGGTCCAGGTTCACAACAAACATCTCATTCAGCATCAGTTCGTATCGGAGGCAATCGGCGTCATCGTCGTGCGCGCGCCCGGAAACAGGCGGACGTATTGGCACTAGGCCCAGCCGATGGCCGCGTTCTGGGATTGCCTGCTGTAGTTCACGGCAACGCCGACCTACATACCAGGCAACGGCAGTCCCCGATGCCCTGCGACACCAGCACGAGAAGGGCCCCAATGGCGGCGATAGTTGCAGGGAAGGCCCGTAGCTGGCCGGAGGTGGCGTGTAGTTGAACGATGAATATGTACAGGATCACCGACATCTCACCCATGCGCAAAGTCTTGGTCAAATCAAAGTAATATCAAGTCCAATATCTTGCGCTTGTGTACAAGCTGTCACATGGTGCGTGAGACATTAGACCTTCTGGCCATCTTGAACGGCCCTCCCCGGCGTGACACCGATTTTGCGGACCCGTTCAGAGCGCGGCGCGCACGTGGATTCCATGACGACGCAGCAAGACGGCCGTCACACCGCCGCTTGGGCGCAGAACTCCGTCGAATGAGCCGGTCGTAGATCTCTCCGCAGCCGCAGGAAGGGCTGCGGGCCGTCAACGCGGCCTCGGTGCAGCCGCTATGGCCAGCGGTGGCCAGCGCCTGGTGGGCACCGTCGACGAACTCATCGGTGACATCAGTGCCGACCGGCTGGCGTACTACATCGCTGCCCGCCGGGCTTCTCAGGCACCCGTTGGGGTCTTCTCGGCCGCTGCGGGCATCGCCTTCGCCACTGCGCCGGTCCGGCGCGCCGTCGCTGTGCGACGGCCCAGCATCACGTGCCCAAGCGCTGCGGCCGTGCCGCAGACCCCACAGGCCCCCCACAGCACGGCGGATCCGGCGTGTTGCAGCAGCATGCCGCCGGCTGCCGGGCCGAGGAAGGAGGCGAGTGACCAGGAGAGTGTTTGACATCCTCACCCGCCTAAAGGCGAGTGATTCCCGCCTGTCGCACCGTTGCCCGGTACGGCTTCGGGTGGGTTCCTGCTTCACCGCGCTGCGCCGGAACACGTTCCGGTCTCACCTGCGCTCCACAGGCCGGCACCGCCAGTCCGGCGGCCTTGGCGACGTTGACCGCCGCGTTGACATCCCGGTCCAGGACAGCCTCGCACGCCCCGCACGTCCACTCCCGGACATCGAGGGGTTTGGGGCCGTCCTTGACGCCGCAGTTCGAACACACCTGTGAGGTCGGCTCGAAGCGGCCTATCCGGTGGAAGGCACGCCCGTATCGCACGGCCTTGTACTCCAACATGGCCACGAACGCCGACCACCCGGCGTCGTGCACGGACTTGGCCAGGCGGGTGCGGGCGAGTCCCTTCACCGCCAGGTCCTCCACCGCGACCGCTTGGCTCTCGCGGACCAACTCGGTGGAGAGCCGGTGATGGAACTCGCGCCGCGCATCGGCCACCCGGCCATGCACACGGGCGACCCTGATACGGGCCTTGTCCCGGTTCTTGGACCCCTTCGCCTTTCGGCTCAGGGCCCGCTGTGCGCGCTTCAACTTCTTCTCGGCGCGGCGCAGGAACTTCGGGCTGTCGATCTTCCGGCCGTCCGAGAGCACCGCGAAGTGCGTGAGCCCGAGGTCGATCCCCACGGTGGCGTCAGCCTCGGGCATCCGCTCAAGGTCGGCGGCCGGGTCGGTCTCGACCACGAAGGAGGCGAAGTACCGCCCGGCGGCGTCCTTGACCACGGTCACCGTGGACGGCACCGACGGCAGCGACCGCGACCACTTCACCCGTACGTCGCCGATCTTCGGCAGGCGCAGCTTCCCGCCACCGGTGATTCTCCATCCGGCGTTGGCGGTGAAGCGGATCGCCTGCCGGCTGTCCCTGCGGGACTTGAACCGGGGCGCTCCCGTCTTCGGCCGCTTGCCCTTGATACCGTCGAAGAAGTTCCGGTATGCGGTCTCCAGGTCCCGCAACGACTGTTGCAGGACCACCGACGACACCTCGCCGAGCCAGGCACGCTCGGGGGTCTTCTTCGAAGCCGTCAGCCGCCTGGAAAGCTCCGCCGACGTGACGAACGGCAGCCCGGCAGCACGGGCGTCCTCACGGACGCGGGGCGCGTCGTTGAAAACCACCCGGGCACACCCGAACGACCTTGCCAGCGACGCACACTGACCGGCACTCGGATAAACGCGGAAGGCGTACCGAAGCTGCACGATGCTCACCGTAGCATCCTGGTTCATGTCACCACGCTGGAATCCGAACCCAGACGTGCGCACCGGCCGTCACGTCATCCACCACCTGCACGTCCACTTGGTTTTCGTCACCAAGTACCGGCGCAGGGCCTTCACCGACGCCATGCTGACCCGCTGCGAAGAGATCACGCAGGACGTGTGTACGGACTTCGAAGCCGAGTTGAAGCAGTTCAACGGCAAGCAGGATCACGTACACCTACTGGTGCACCACCCGCCCAAAGTCAAGCTCTCCAAGCCGGCCAACAGCCTCAAAGGCGTCAGCTCCCGCAGGCCCCGACAGGAGTACGACAGCCACGTCCGCCGCTACCTGTGGGGCGGCCGCTTCCGGTCCGGCTCCTACTTCGCGGGCTCATGCGGTGGCGCGCCACTCACCGTCGTACGCCAATACATCGAGAGTCAGCAACGCCCGACCACCTGACCCCCGCCCCGCAGGCGCAGAGAACTCCGGCGCTCCGCGCCTCCGAGACAAGGACGGCCTTCACCTCCGGCGTAAACACCGGAGCACTGGCCAAGATCAGAGGTAGACGCCCTGGTAGCGGCCGCGGGCGTGGGTCGGCGCGAGCTCGGCGACCAGGCCCATCATGGTCGGCGCGTTCAGGATCTCGCCGACCGTCCAGACCGCCACCGAGAGCGCGAACAGCCACGCGGACGACCCGGCCAGCGCCGCCAGCCCGAAACCCCAGCCGGTGAACAGACAGCTGGCGATCAGCAGGCCGGTCCGGGAGCGGCCCTCCATCCAGCGGGTGAGCGGAAGCTGCAGCACCACGATCAGCACCCCGTTCAGGCCGATGACCAGCCCGTACTCGGCCGCCGTGATGCCCGAGGCTCCCATGTCGACGGCCAGTGTGGTGGTGCCCTGGTGGAAGATCAGGGCGAACAGCAGGTTGAGCCCGACGACCGCCATGAACGGTGCGTCCCGGAACACGGTGCCGAGGCCGGCCGCCGGTTCGGCGGCGCCCTGCACCGCGGCCCCCGCCGGCGCCTGCGGCCTGGTCTCCGGGATGCGGACGAAGATCACCACGGCGCAGACCAGAGTGGAGAGCGCGTCCAGCAGGAAGAGCGTGAGGTAGCCGTGAGTGGCGATCAGGCCGGCCGCGGCGGCCGCGAGGCCGAAGCCGATGTTGTTCGCCCAGTAGTTCAGCGAGTACGCGCGGACCCGGTCCTCGGCCGGCACCAGGTCGGCGATGATCGCCGAAGTGGCCGGCCGGGTGGCGTTGCTGCAGAGCCCGACCAGGAAGGCCACTGCGGCGATCGCCACCTGGCCGGCGGCGAAGCCGAGGACGGCGGTGAACAGCGCGGTGCCGAGCTGGGCGGCGAGCAGGGTCGGGCGGCGCCCGATCCGGTCGGTCAGCACCCCGGCGCCGATGGCCGCGATCGCCGAGCCCAGGCCGAACAGTGAGGCCACCAAGCCCGCGTAGGAGGCCGAGTAACCGCGCTCGGCGGTCAGGTAGAGCGCCAGGAAGGTGACCACGAAGGTGCCGAGCTTGTTCACCAGCGTGCTCACCCAGAGCCACCAGAACTGCTTCGGCAGCCCGCCCACCGTCTCGTGCAGCATCTTTCGGGCTGGACGGCGGCCGGAGGCCATGCCTGCTTCGGCCTCGGGGCAGGAAGGGGCCAGGTGCTTGCCTGCGGCGCTCTGCGTAGCGTATGCGGATTCCTCGGCACTGCCGTCGTGCGCCGGGCACGGGAGCGGCTTGGCGTAGCAGCGGTCGAGCTGCTGTCCTGGTAGGGCGGGTTGTTGGGGATGGGGGTGTAGCCGGCGCGGGTGTAGAGAGCGATGGCCTCGGGCTGGTGGACTCCGGCTTCCAGGCGGATCTCGGGGTGTCCGAGAGCGGCAGCGGTGCGTTCGGCCTCGGCGAGCAGTCGGGTGGCGATGCCGTGTCCGCGGGCGTCGGGTGTGACGTACAGGCGCGTGAGCTCGGCCGCGCCGTCGGGGAACGGCTGGATCGCGCAGCAGCCGACGGGCCGACCGTCGGCCTCGGCCAGCAGGAAGCGGATGTCGGGGTGGAGGTGGGCGCCGCCGGTGCCGGGCTCGTCGGGGTAGCGCGCGGTGAGGTCGGCGTCGAGGTCGCGGACCAGCTGCAGGACTCTCGGGTCGTCGGGTGCGGCCTGGGTGATGGTCAGGGCGTGGATGGTCACAGGCTGCGGTGTCTTTCGAGGATGAGGTCCAGCTGGGTTCGCAGGACGCGCCGTTGGAGGTCCGGCGGGTAGGCGTCTGGGTCGGTCACGGCGTTGAGGGCCAGGCCGTCCAGGCAGGCGACCCACGCAAGAACCCGTGATGGCCGGTCCGACGGTGTCCGCCCTGTCCAGCCAGGCCTTGTCGACCTTGCGGCCGGCGATGTCCATCGGCAGCGTGATGTTCTCCAGCGCCGTCAGCGTGGGCAGCAGGTTGAACGTCTGGAAGATGAAGCCGATCTTGTCCCGGCGGAGCTTGGTCAGCTGCTTGACCTTCAGCCCACCAGCTCCGTCTCGCCGATCACCGACGAGCCGGTGGTTGCCCGCCGTATCGGGGGGCCCGGACACGGCGCCAGGCGCTGTTCGCCATCCGGCTTTTGACCGGCGAGCAGAAAGACGAGTTCGGTCCCGACGCCGCTCTGGTGCAGGTGGTGTCGCTGGGCACCGTGTCTTATGGGGCCAGAGCCAGTTCAACGGCATGTTCGATGTGCAGGCGGGTGGTGTCGAAGAGCGGCACCCGGCTGTCGGCCGGGCCGATCAGCAGCGGGATCTCGGTACAACCGAGGATCACGCCCTCGGCCCCCCGTTCGGCGAGGGCGTCGACGATCCGCTTGAACTCCTGCCGCGAGGAGTCCTGAATCCGCCCTCGGGTCAGTTCGTGGTAGATGACGTCGTGGACGAGTACACGGTCAGGCGCGTGCGGGACGATGACCTCGATCCCGCACTCCGCCATCCGGGCCCGGTAGAACTCGCCCTCCATCGTGAACCGCGTGCCCAGCAAGCCAACGGTGCGCATGCCGGCCGCCTCGATCCGCTGCACCGTCGCATCGATGATGTCCACGAACGGGATCCGGATCGCGGCGGCGATCTCGTCCGCCACGCGATGCATCGTGTTGGTGCACAACACGACCAGCTCCGCCCCGGCCCGCTCCAGACTCACCGCGGCCCCGGCGAGCCGCTGGGCCGCACCCTGCCAGTCGTCGGCCCGCTGCATCGCCTCGATCTCGGCGAAATCCACGGTGACCATCACGCTCGGCGCGCAATGGTGCCCGCCCAGCCGCTCCCGGGTGAGCCCGTTGAGCAGCCGGTAGTACTCCGCCGAGGACTCCCAGCTCATCCCGCCGATCAATCCGATGCTCCGCACGTGTCCTCCTGATCTCCGAGGCTCCAGAGTGCTTCGCACCCGGCACTCGCGGTAGCCCCGTCTTCCTTGCCCGACCCCCAAGAGATACTTGGGGCTATGGACCCTCACCGCCTGCTGATCTTCCGCGAGGTCGCCCGCACCGAATCGATCGCGGCGGCGGCCCGCAAACTCGGCTGGACCCAGCCCGCCGTCAGCCAGCACCTGCGCCAGCTCGAACGGCAGGCGGGCCTCCCGCTCGTGGTCCGCCACTCCCGCGGCATCAGGCTCACCGAGGCCGGCACCACGCTGCTGCGCCACGCCGACGCCATCGCCACCCGCCTGCACGCGGCCGGAGACGACATGGCCGCACTCGCCGACCTCAGCGCCGGCACCGTACGCCTGACAGCCTTCCCCTCCGCCTGCGCCACCCTCGTGCCGACCGCCATGACGGACCTGGCACGCCACCACCCCGGACTCGAAGTCCGCCTGACCGAGTGCGAACCACCCGAGGCCGCCCGTCTGGTAACCATCGGAGACGCCGACCTCGCCGTGCTCTTCTCCCACGACAACCGGCCACCCGAGCACGGCCCCGACCTCCAGCAGATCCCGCTCGCCCACGACCCGGTGCGCCTGGTCGTCCCCACCGGACACTCCGCAGCGACCGCCACCGAGCCCCTCACCTGCCTGACATCAACCCCGTGGATCGCCGGCTGCCCGAGCTGCGCCGCCCACCTCACCCGCACCTGCGAGGCCGCCGGCTTCACCCCCGACATCCGGCACAGCACCGACGACTACGTCGTCATCCAGAACCTGGTGGCCCGCGACCTGGGCGTCGCCCTCCTGCCGCAACTCGCCCTCGACGCCTACCGCCACCCCGACGTGCAGGTACTCCCACTCGGGACCACCGCCCGGGCCCTGTACCTGCTGTGCCACCGTGAAACGCTCCAGATCCCCGCCATCACGCAGACCACCCGAGCCCTTCAGCAGGCAGCAATCGCACGCGACACGCTCAGCAGCCAAGACACACCACCCACGTAGCGGGTTCTCGGATCACGGGTCATCGGCGGTAGGAGGTTGCGGCCGCCAGCAGGAGTGCCGGGCGAGAAGGCCGCCGGCCAGGGCCAGGGCGGCATAGCTGGTAGCGGCGACCATGACGCCGAGACCAGACGCTCGGCCGACCGCCGACCGGGCCGAGCCTCCTGGGCCTGGTCCTGCACGGCCGGCGCGTCCCGACCGGCGACACCTCCTCACCGCCGGCGGCATCACACCCCAACCCGTTTCGCGGATCCTCATCACGTGTGCACGGGTGTCTGTTAAAATCGCGGCTCGCGCGGACGCGTGGGGGACCGTGTACGGGGGAGCGGAGCGAGATCCATGAGCGTGCCCACTGAAGTCTCACAGTTTCGTCTGGGCCACCGAGCGAGCATGACCCGCACCGAGGGGGTGCGTAGCACGACCTATCGGTCGCAGTGGCGCCTGTTCCCGCTCGGCGCGAGTCGGCGCCCGGAGGCAGGGGCCGTCGTCCTCGACGTAGTCTGCGGAGACTGCCGCGTCCCCATCAGGGTCGTGCTGGAATCCGAGCCGACCGCCGCGCAGAAGCAGCGGACCCGCAGCACGCTCGGCTGGCTCCTGCTCGCGGCGGGGATCGGCCTTGTTGTCATCGCTTGCCTCATCGGCGGCGGCGGCGCCGGTGCCGGTCTGGCAGGCGTGACCGGCTTGCTGGCCGTAGCCACCAGCTTCGGCGTACGCAACGGGGCAAAGACCTATCCGGGCGTCCGCCTGGACCGCAACCAGCCCGCCACCACGAACACCCCGCACCGGATCTTCGTCCGCTGACACCGCCGGACGATGACAGGGCCTGCTCGATGCCACCCGGGTGTCAACGCTGCGTCGCGCACCCGTGGGACGGACCGTCGTCCCCAGGCGGTGTCGCGGCCGGAGCGGCCGGCCTGACGTGACCCTGGCCGGATGCTCGGCACGGTGCTCGCGAACGCCGGCTCCGGGCTGACCGTCGCCGTGCTGCTGTTCCTGGCCCAGCGCGTCGAGGCCGTCGGGCACTCATGCCTCGGTCGGGGACCGGTCCGCTGCCCGCTCGGGGGTTCGGGCGCGGACCGGCCCTCCCAGTGTGTGCGGGCGGGCACCGCAGTGCCGCTGGGGTTGGTCCGGGGCGGTGTCAGAGCGCGTCCCCTTGCCAGTCCCATCGGTGTGGGCCCGTAGGCCGGGGTTCGTAGTGGGCGCGGCCGCCTGCGCCGTAGGCGCCGATCTCGGTGGGGAGTGTGGCACCGTCGGCGAGCTGGTCGGCGTCCCAGCCGGTGACGTCCAAGAGGAGGCCGTCGAGCGAGCCGCCGACGAGCTCGCGGTACTCGTGCCCCGGTTGGGGGCCGGGTCGTCGTGGTCGGCGCCGTAGACCCGGCCCCGCAGCAACGCCTCGTCGTCCATGGCGCCCAGCATCCCAGCCGCCACCGACACCCCGGGGGCGATCGGGCGGTGCGGTTCACCACCAGGCCGGTTCGACGTCGGCGGCCAGGCCGTCGTCCTGGCCCTGGTCTCGGCTGTGTGGTCGCGTACGGGGTGCCACTCGGTGCCGATGGCGGCCGCGGTGGTGAAGGCGGTCTCGTCTCCGGCGTTCGGTGTACCGGTCTGCGGTGCGCTCGTCGTCCCGGCCGCTGTGGAGGGCCTGCTGGATGTTCTCCAGGGTCATCCCGGCCGCCTGGCGGCGGGGACGGCGTGCTGCCCGTCCCCGAAGCCCTGGCCCGGCTGGTTCCCGCCCGCGGCCTGGCCCGGGGAGAGACCGCCGGGGTGGACGACATGGGCCTGCTCCTGGTCCTGGCCGGCGCCGCCGCCAGAGCTCGCGAGTTGGGCCTGGAGCATGCCGGGTGGATCGGCCGGGTCGGTCTCCCGCAGGCCGGGCGGCCGGCTCTGGTAAAGGCCGACGCCGATCGACGGCGGGCCTGCCTGACAGGGAAGAGATGGGTGCGGTGGGAGTGTCCTGGTGCTCTCGTCACAGGGAAAGGTGCGTGCCGTGGACGTCGTTCTCGTTCCGGCGGGTGGTGGCGAGGTGCTTGCCGGCTTGACCGGGATGCGCATTCTGGAGGACGGCTCGCACACCGGGCACCGGGTGGGGGTCATGGTTGGCCGTCTGCCGCCGAACAGCGGCGGGCCGCCTCAGCACATCCACCGTCAGCACTCCGAGACGTTCTACGTCCTGTCCGGGACGATGCGCTTCACGTCCGCCGGCGAGCACGCTGACGTGACTGCCGGAGGAACGGTGACCGCGCCGATCGGTGTTCCCCACACCTTTTCGAACCCTGACCCCACCGAGTGGGCAGCCTTCATCTGCACGGTGGCTCCGGACCTCTACATCGGCTACCTCCGCGACCTGTCCACCCTGATCGCGCAGCATGGCAGCCTGGACCAGGTGGAGGAGAACGCCATCCTTGAGGTGATGGCCCGCTATTCGACCGAGCCGTACCTGCCGCCGGGGCCATAAGCAACCACAGCCCCGGACTGGAACGGGTGCGCGCTCTCATGCAAGCAAGCAGCACTCCCCCACGCCTGTGGAACGCCCTGGCAGACTCACCATCAGCGCGGGGTGGACGCGCATCACGGCGTTGCGGCCGTTCAACCGCTGCGGCCGGTATCGCTCCCAGGCGTTGGCGAGCTTCGACCAGGTCATGCCGAGCCCGTCCAACCCGCTGACCCGAGCCGCACCGACCAGGCCCTGGCCGCCCAGGTGGCGCTGACGGGCGAGCCAGGAGATCAGCTCCGCGTGCTTCGTCCTGTCGGTGGGGTCGAGATG
>NZ_JBHVFE010000266.1:0-12262 GCF_042801945.1 Kitasatospora sp. NPDC057542 | reverse complement strand
AAGAGCAGGTCAGCGACCCGAACTCCATCAGCCACGCCCAGGTGATGCCCACCCATCTGCGGCCCAGCGCGAACCCCTCAATCAGCGACAGAGCCAATTCGTGTGGTGTCGCCACGCTGAGTTACAGCTGACGGGTAGGGCACTGCGAGTCTGCGTGTCAGAACGGCGGATCTTCGGTGCCGCCGCCTGTCCCGTTGTTTGCCAACCAGTAGTCAAAATCGGCCAGGCGTGCTTGCAATTCACGGGATGCAATGTCGTTCGCGTTTTCCAGGTCACTGGTGTCGTGACCCCAGGTGTTGAGCGCATTCAGGGCACAGTCGCGGTGGTAGCGGTTGGTGCTGGTGGTCAGCAGGTAACGGGCGTGTTCGACCAGCTCGGCCCGGTGTGTAGTGAGCCTGGGGTCCTCTGTGAGGGGGATGGCTGCGACGAGGGCCTCGTCGCGTACTTTCGCATTGTTATGGCAGAGGAACGGCTGAACTGCGGAGTAGATAGCCGGGCGCAGGCTCCGAAAGGCGCGCGTGTCCGGGCATGCTTGGAGAAAACCTTCGCCGAAAAGGTACTCGGCGTCGTAGGCGGTGGCGCCGAGCCTGTTCAGTAGCGACGCGCGGGTGGGATGGTGTGATGGCACGTCAGCGCCGTGGTCGAGGTCGCCCACTTCGGTGGCCGGATGGTTGAGGATGGCTGCGAAGTACAAAGCTACCGGCACGGTGGCTTCGTAGATGGTGTTCTGGTGGTCCACCTCATCGCTCACGTCCTTGACGGCAGCTGCCCTGACGGCCGGGTTGGGGTCGAGGAGATGTGCCAGGGCGGTCGGCAGGGATTCGCCCGTCCCGTAGGGGGTGGCGAGCGATGCCCAGTCTGTACCCTCGAGAAGCTCCTGATAGTGGGGCAACCTGTCGGGATAGAGGTACTTTGTCCAGCTGACGCGGTTGGTCACAGGCCGAGGCTATAGCGTCGCCACGAGAGCGTTGTGCGTGGTGTCATCTACTGAGCAGGACACGCTTCCTGATCAGGTAGCGGTGTCAGGGACCGGTTACTTCGAGTGCTGGCGTACGTCCTCGTCGCTCAGTGATCTTCGGACCGGCACAAGGCGGCGACGGCAACTGCCTGTGACCGGGCCTGGACTTTCTCCCCGGCCTCCACGACTCCGATGGCCGCGAGCCCCGAAGTCGGCGCCAAGTGACTCCCCCTTGAAACTGCCCCGCCCCTGACGCAGGTTGACCCCGAACCCGGCATACTCAATGCCGTTGACGAACCCCTCACGCGTGGGTTCCTGCAACTCCCCGACCAGAAATCGGCGAACCCGCTCGCTTTGCCCGGCGGCCACGTGGACCCCGGCGACACGAGCCGCGACGCGGCCGCCCGGGACTGGAAGAGGAGACCGGCGTCCGGGTGGACGCCGCGGACCTGCTCCAGCTCGGCGCCTGGGACACCCCCGGCCGCGACCCCCGCGGCCGGTACGTCACCGTCGCCTACCTCGCCGAAGTCCCGGACAACACCCCGATCACCGCCGGGGACGACGCCCGCACCGCCCGCTGGTGGAAGTGGAACGAGCCCCCGGAGCAGCCCTGGGCTCCTGTCGTAGGGTGCGTGCCGTCCTGCCGCGCTCGCGCGCCCACGCCTGGTCGTCACCATCGGCGCTCCCAGCACCGGCAAGTCCACCGCCGCCGAGGCCTTCGCCCCCGCCGCCGTGCTGAGCGCCGACCAGCTGCGCCTTCTCCATTTCCGCTGGTCAACGGCCTGGGAGTGGGAACCGCGGTCGGGCGGGTGCGGAACGTCCCGTCGAGCCCCGCCTCACGCCGGAGGATCTGCGAACGGGCCAAGGACCAGGCAACTCCCGGTGATCTTGATGGTTCTGATGCCCTGCTATGGTCCGGGCCCGTGACGGACAGGGTGCAGAAGCAGTACGAGGCGATGCGTGGGCACTTCCACCGGGCCGCGGGGCAGCACGGATTCACGCTCGACCCCGCCCAGGAGTTCCCGGTCGAACGACTCAGCCGGCTGGCCGGCGAGCTGGCCCACCCGGCCTGGCGGCTGCGCCGCAGTCCGCGGCATCTCTACCTCTGGGGCCCGGTCGGCCGCGGCAAGAGCTGGCTGGTGAACACCTTCCTCGACGGGCTGCCGACCCCGCGCAAGCGACGGCTGCACTTCCACGACTTCTTCCGCCGACTGCACGAGGGTGTCGCCCACCACGCCGAGAGTCAGACTGCGGACGGCGCGGCGGTGGACCGAGCCGTGGACGAGCTGCTCGGCGTCGAGAAGTTGCCTGAAATTCGTCAGCGACCGGCGCGTGGTGGCTGACAGTGCGGGACCGTGGATGATCTGGTGCCCCAGCTGGAGGGGCTGCTGTTTCCGTCGGTCGCAGGCGTCACCGTGCCGTCGGTCGACGCGGACATCGAGTCGGTGAACGTGAGGGTCAAGTCCTCGGCGGTGGGGCACAGCTGCCCGGGCTGCGGTGGATGGTCGACCCGGGTGCACAGCTCCTACCTGCGGTTTCCCGTTGATGGTCCGGTCGGGGGGAGACGGGTCCGGCTGAGCCTGCGGGTGCGGCGCTTCGTGTGCGGCGACCCGTCGTGCGGGCGGCAGACCTTCGTCGAGCAGATCGAAGGGCTGACCCGCCGCCACGGCCGGTGGACCGAGCAGTTGCGGGCGACGCTCGCTGCGGTCGGCCTGGCGCTGGCCGGGCGGGCCGGTGCCCGGCTGGCAACCGTGTTCGGGGTGTCGGTGAGCCGGAGCATGGTGCTGCGGCTGGTCGGAGAGCTTCCCGATCCGCAGCCGCCGGCCCCGCGGGTGGTGGGCGTCGATGAGTACGCGACACGTAAGGGTCGCGCCTACGGGACGGTGCTGGTCGACGCCGAGACCCGACGGCCGGTGGACCTGTTGCCCGACCGGGAGGCGTCGAGCCGCGGTTTGCTGTTCCGCGCGGGCTCGGGTGGTGGCGAGGCGGTAGGAGTCGGTACCGGTCTCGATTTGCTTCTCGTCCGCGGCCTCGACCAGCTCGTTGACGAGCTTGGCGGCGAGGACGTACTTGACCCGGAAGCCGGCCATCGCGGCCTCGGCGCCCAGCGCGATCAGCAGGTGGGACTTGCCGGTCCCGGAATCGCCGATGAGGCAGAGCGGCAGGCTCTTCTTGATCCACTCGCAGGTGGCGAGGGTGTGGATCATCGCCGGGTCTGTAGGTTCCACGATTCGGTTTCGAATGGGGGTGCCATGACCTGCGGCATCTAGCGAGTCCGCGTGATCTGTCGTGCGGACCCGTCCGCGATCGCGTGTCGAATCCCTCCCGCGGTCCACCGTGCGAGAACTCAGTGGCAGGACGACCAGCGCTTGTGTTGAATTCTGGCGTGAGCCACATCGCCAACGTCATGATCTCTGTCGATTCGGACGATCGACCCGCTGCCGAGGAACTGAGCCGGTGGTTGCAGACCTCTGCCCCGCGTCGGGGTTTCGGCCCCGGCACTGTCGGATGGGTCGGCTCGCTCAACGAGACCACCGGTAGCGACACGCAATGGGGCGGCGGCAAGTACCCGGAGTGTGACGTCTATGCCGGAGCGCTCAACCATGCCGACCTGGCTGGGCTGGTGGCGCATGTTGAGCGCATCGCCTGGGAGCACCCCGAGTTCGTCCAGCTGTTCGTGATGGACCAGGAACAGGTCTACTTCCGTGTGTGGATGTTCCACGGTGCAAAGCTGCGGCAGATTGTGCCCGACGGCCGGGAAGAAGAGGTCTGGTCGAACGGGTGACGCTCCTGACCTGTCACGTCGGGCTCCGCGTCGCGGTGTCGGCGCGTCGAATCCCTTCGCGGTGCCGCAGCGGTTGGTGCCTGTGACCAGACACTACTGCCGTGTCTCGAAGGCCAGCCTGAGGCATTCTGGGCTGGTGCCGAGAGCGCGTGCCGTGGCGGTCGGTGACATCCGGCGGGTCTGCATGAGCATGGCTGCTTCGGTGGTGTCAGGCAGGATCAGCCCTCGGCCAGGCAGGTCGAGGTGGTCGACCAAGGCGAGTGGTGGGGACCAGGTCACGGGCTCTGTGATGTCGTGCAAGGTGAGGTAGTCCGCGGCGTGCCGATCAAGCGCGTCCAGAAGGGGTGCCGTCAGGATCACTGGCATGGCTTGAGATCGGGAGCTGGAGTCCAGGTTCAACGATCTTGATGGCGAGTAGAGGTCGGAGCCGGTCATCCGCTGGTAGAGGAACCGGCGCACGGCCGGCAGCCGATAGTGATCTTCGGGGTGCATTCCGGTCTCGTCGCAGATCATGAGCCAGGTGACTTCCGGGAGCAGTCTGTTTCCGTTCAACGTTCGGCGTCGCGCGTAGTCGATGGGCACTGCCTGCTCGTACAGGTACTCGGCGAGCAGGCAGATTGCCGTGAGTACGTCGGTGCCGCCTTGGGCGATCTGGGGCAGGAAGCGTGCGAGCCGGAGTGATCGTTCGATCGGCCCTTTGTCGCGGCCAGTCCGGAGTCGAACCGGCTGGATCGAGATCCCCATCCGAGTGCAGACGCTGGTCAGGTACTCCGACACGAAGACCTTCCCGTGATTGTCGACGGTCAGGTAATTCGGCTCTGGCGACGATCACGTGACGGGTGTTGGTGGGAGGGGCATGCTACGGGTGATCATGTCCCGCGTGCGAATCACTCGGTCTTGGTCTTGAGGTCCTGTTCCCGCACTTCGAACATGTCGTGGTCGAAGACGTCGCCGCGGACGAGCAGGAGGTCGTGTTCGTCCTGCGGGCGAAGGCGGGAGGCGCGCTGTGCCCCGGATGTGGCGGCCTGTCAGCGCGTGTGCACGGACGATATCGACGGTCGTTGTCGGACACGCCACTCGTGGGCCGCCGCTGCCGGGTGTTTGTCACGGTTCGCCGGTTCAAATGTCCGCAACCCTCGTGCGACAGAGCGACGTTCGTCGAACAGATACCGGAGTTGACCAGGCCCTTCGCGCGCTACACGCCGCCGATGACGGCGGCGTTGACCGCGATCGCGCTCTCGTGCGCGGGCAGGGCGGGGGCCCGGCTGGCCGCGGCCCTGGGTATGACGGCCGGGCGCGACACGCTGATCAGGCTCATCCGTGCCCAAGCAGACCCAGCCGTCCCGGCCGTGATCGAGGTGCTCGGTGTGGACGACTTCGCGACCCGCAAGGGCCATCGCTACGGGACGATCCTGGTGGACATGGCCACCCACCGGCCCATCGACGTTCTCGCGGACCGGGAGGCCGAGACGTTCGCGGCCTGGCTGGCCGAGCATCCCGGCATTCGGGTCATCTGCCGAGACCGCGCCGGGGGCTACGCCGAGGGCGCCCGCGCCGGAGCACCCGAGGCGATCCAGGTCGCCGACCGGTTCCACCTGTGGCAGAACCTGTGCCAGGCCTGCGAAAAGGTCGTCATCACACAGCGCTCCCAGCTCGCCGAGCCCGAGCCGCAGGCCACCGAGCCCGTCACGGGCCAGCCGGCCTTCACCCAGGCGCCGCCGGTCCTCGCAGCCCCGCCCGAGAAGACGATCGTCACCCGCATCCGCCGGGACTACGCCGAGATCCAGCGGCTGCTGGCCGAAGGCCACAGCCGCAACGCGGTCAGCCGGATCACCGGCCTGTACATCGCCACGGTACGCAAGTACGCCGACGCCGGATGCGTCGAGGACCTGCTGGCCAAGACCCTCCAACGTGCCAGCAAGATCGACGCCTTCAAGGAGCACCTGCACCGGCGCTGGAACGAGGGCGAGCACAACGCCACCACCCTGACCTGGGAGATCACCGAACTCGGCTACACCGGCAGCGAGCAGACCGTCCAACGCTACCTGCGACGCTACCGCGACGGGCGCCCCGCACCCGCCCCAGCCCCGAAACCGCCCACCGTCCGCGAAACCAGCCGCTGGATCCTGACCAACCCGGACCACCTCGGCGAGGACGACACCCTGGCACTCAAGAAGATCCTCGAACGCAGCCCGGAGCTCGCCCGCCTGGACAAGCACGTCCGCGATTTCGCGAAGATCATGAAGGGACTGCGCGGCCAGGAGATCGAGCAGTGGATCGCCGCCGTCGAAGCCGACACGCTTCCCGCCCTAACCTCCTTCGCCACGAACCTGCGCCGCGACCTGGACGCGGTGCGCAACGGGCTGACCCTCCCGCACTCCTCCGGCGCCGTCGAAGGCAACGTCAACCGCATCAAGATGCTGAAACGCCAGATGTTCGGCCGGGCCAAGTTCGATCTCCTGCGTAAGCGAACACTCCTCACGCACTGATGACTGTCACGTGATCGTCGCCAGAGCCGGTAATTCCCCATGGCTGTGGTCACGTAATTCCCCATGCCTTGCCCGCGGGCTTGAGCCGGCCGCTCCGGTCCCTGCTGTCGGCTGATCGAGGAAACCTACTGGGTCAGTCCCACCACAGCACGACGAGAAGGCCCCTTCGGGCAGCCTCCGCGTAGAACTCACGTAGCGCACCGAAGTGGCCCAGCAGGTACTCCGTTGGATCACCGATGAACCCGTAGCCGAGCTCGGATCCCGCGCCGCTGTCCAGGACCGACTGGAGGATCGCCTGCATGTCGATCTCTCCGAGCAGTGCCGACACCCGGGCAACTGCGTCTGGACAGAGGGCCGTCGGAGCGGAGTTACTGAAGAAGGCGATCGCATGCGGGTTCGCGTTGAGGAAGTCCAGATCGATGCCGCTGTCGCCATCGGTCGCGCGCTTGAGCGCCTCCAGGTGGACAGCATTGAGTCGCGTCAGTTCGCAGGCACGCTCCAGCATGGCCGGTGCCCAGTCGAGATCCAGACAGTCCGCAGGCGGCGGATCCCAGTGATGATCTCCGTCGGGTGATTCTTCGGCTGACTGACGGCAGGCGGCGAGGTACTCCGCCGAGACTCGGGCAAGTTGCTGGGTGACGGCCATGACGGCAGTATCCCGACGCTGTCCACCAGATTTGTCGCTACTTCACCGGGGCCCGTCCGGCCCCGGCCGAAGCTGGGACACCGAGCCACGCTGGCGATGGATCGAGATCCGCCTCGGCGGCCGGTGGCGGCCCGGCCCCCGCCCCGGCCGAGTAGCCACCCACCCCATCGACGGGACCAGTCCGGCCGGTTCCCAGGGCTCAGCTGTGGCCCTTGGCGCGCTGGGCCGCTGCCGCCGCTCTTGCGTAGAGGGCGTGCTGGCGGTACTCGGCGGCGGCTTCGGACTGTCCGTCCGCGTCGAGAACATCGGCGGCGAATCGGTAGGCGTGGGCGAGTGCGGGTCCGTATATGCCGGGGTTGTCGGCGAGGTACGGGCCGACGGTCTGGACCGCCTCGGCGGCGTCCCGCCACGCGCCCGCGCAGTCGCCGGGAAGCAGGGAGCGGCCTCGTTCGGTCAGCGTCCACGACAGCCCAACCCGCGAATCCGCCGTGCTCCGATGGGTGGGCCCCAGGACCCGCACCCGACCCCCCACCACGGACCGCAGCAGGGCAACGGCATCGCCAGTGCGTCCGGTGCCCTGGTAGGCGTGGGCGAGGTTGTTGCGGGTGGTGAGGGTGTCGGGTGCGTCCTCGCCCAGGACCCGCACCCGGTCCTCCAGGGTCTGTTCGAGCAGGGGGATGGCGCGGTCCAGGTCGCCGGCGTCCCGGTAGGCGTGGGCGAGGTTGTTGCGGGTGATGAGGGTGGCGGGCGCGTCTGCGCCCAGGACCCGCATCATCGTCTCCAGGGTCTGATGGAACAGGGGGATGGCGCGGGTCATGGGCTGCCGTTAACGACCGTGTCACGAGCCCCAAATGCGGGGTGATCTTTAGTCGTTTGTCCGCGTTGACCTGGGGTTGTCCGGCATGATGCGGGGCTATGGGGCGGCAGCCAGTGGGCATGGACGAGCTGGTGGAGCACTGGACGGTGCTCGATGACGAGGCGGACCTGGTCGCGGGGAAACGTGGCGGGACGCGCGTGGGCTTCGCGCTGCTGCTGAAGTTCTACACCCGGCACGACCGGTTCCCGCGGGGCCGAGTGGACTTCCCGGACGAGGTGGTGGAGTTCGTCGCCCGGCAGATGCACGTGCCGGCCGCCGACTTCGAGTCCTACCAGTGGACCGGCAGCACGATCGAGTACCACCGTGCCCAGACCCGCGAGCACCTGGGCTTTCGGGTGTGCTTGGCGCAGGACGCGGAGAAGCTGACGGCCTGGCTGGCCGGCAACCGTCGCGCACGCCGAGCGGAACGCGGACCGGGTGCGCGAGGAGCTGATGAAACGGTGCCGGGGGGAGTTCATCGAGCCGCTGACGCCGGACCGGATCACACGGATGGTTCGCTCCGCCCTGCACACCGCGGAGGAGACCTGGTTCACCACGGTCTTCGCCCGGCTACCCGATCCGGTGCGGAAGCGTGCGCTGCCCCTGGTGTCGACCGCGCCGGAGGTGACCGAGGACGCGGGCGGAGCCGAGGGCGACCAAGACGAGGAGTCGGTGCTGGCGCTGGTCAAGGCGATGCCGAGCAATGTGAGTCTGGAGTCGATGCTGCGGGAGATCCGCAAGCTGACGGCGATTCGGGCGATCGGTCTGTCGGCGGGGCTGATCGCGGACGTGGCGCCCAGGGTGCTGACCGGCTGGCGGCAGCGGGCGGTAGTCGAGTCCCCTCCCACCTTCGCCGCCGCTCGCCGGAGTCCGCGCTCACCCTGCTGGCCGTGCTGCTACGGCCTGCTCGCCGACCGTGAGATGGAGTACACCCGAGGTTGCCAGCAAGGGGGCATCAATGTTCGAAATGAGGGAGGCGTAGTAGTGCGAGACCAGCTGTTTGGGAGCCGCTATCGGTTGGTGCGGCAGCTCGGCCAGGGCGGAATGGGGCAAGTGTGGGAGGCACAGGACGAGACGCTGGGCCGGCCCGTCGCGGTCAAGGTGATCTCGCTGCTCGCCGACGGTGGAAGCCGCGGCGACGAGGCACGCGCCAGGTTCCTGCGCGAGGCAAGAATCACCGCCCGACTGCAGCACCCCAACATCGTGACCATCCACGACCTCGGCGAGACCGACGCCAACGGCATCAGGGCCCCGTTCCTGGTGATGGAGCTGGTCCGAGGCGAGGGCCTGGACACGATGCTGCGACGAGGCGTCGTCAGCTTGCCGGATGCGGCCCGCTGGGGCGCCCAGATAAGCGACGCACTTGCTGACGCGCACAACGCCGGAATCATGCACCGAGACATCAAGCCGTCCAACATCCTCATCACGACGTCCGGCACCGTGAAGGTCCTCGACTTCGGCATCGCGCGGGCGACCGACGCGACCGCGGACCGACTCACGCAGACCGGCTTCATCGTGGGCACACCCCCCTACATTGCCCCCGAACAGGCACGCGGCCTCCCCGAACCGCGCAGCGACCTGTACGCCCTCGGCTGCCTGCTCTTCGAACTGATCACTGGCCGAACGCCGTTCCAGGCCCCCGACTCCGTGGGCTACCTCACGGCCCACCTCACCCAGGAACCGCCCGCCCCCAGCTCGGTCTCCACCGGCATCCCCTTCGCGTGGGACGACCTCGTGCTGAGGCTGCTGCGCAAGGACCCCGCCCAGCGGTACCCGACCGCCGCCGACCTCTCCCAGGCACTGCGACGACTCGACCGCGCCCCCGAGCCCAACACCACGCCGGGCACGACTCCGCTCTCCTCTACGACTTCCAACACCGTGGTCGGAGAACTGTTCGCTACCATCAAGACCAACTACGGGAACATTCGGATCAAGTTGTTCCCGAACCACGCGCCGAAGACGGTTCAGAACTTCGTCGGCCTCGCTGACGGCACGCGCGAATGGACCGACCCGCGGACAGGCCTGCCCGGCCAGGGTCCGCTGTACAACGGCGTGGTTTTCCACCGGGTGATCAGCGGCTTCATGATCCAGGGCGGTGACCCGACCGGCACCGGTACCGGCGGCCCGGGGTACGAGTTCGACGATGAGATTCACCCCGTCCTGCAGTTCACCAAGCCGTACCTGCTGGCCATGGCCAACGCCGGCAAGCGGAAGGGCCGGGGTACCAACGGATCGCAGTTCTTCATCACCGTCGCCTCCGCGACGTGGCTGAACCGCGAGCACACCATCTTCGGCGAGGTCGCTGACGCCGCGAGCCGGAAGGTCGTCGACCGGATCGCCACGACCTCGACCGAAAGAAAGACAAACCGCCCGCTTCAGGACGTCGTGATCTCCGAGATCGTCGTCGAGAAGCGCTGACACCACGTTCGCGTGCGGTGGTGGAGTCGATGCTGACAAGGGACAGGAGAACACCCGGGAAGGCGTCGCCGCCGAGGCAGCCGGGAAGGTGCTGGGCCGCCCGGCCGCACTGGAGAGGGCCAGGCCGCCGACGTCGTGGAGGCGTACGGCGAAGGCGTCGCCATCAAGTCCCTCGCCCGCCCATGCCCTCCTGGGGTGCTGGTAGAGCTGGCCGGCGCGGCCGTGGAAGATCTTGCGGGCGAGTGCGTGGCGGCCCTCCTGCAGGTTGGCCTGGGCCTTGATCTGCCTGCGGTAGGACGGCTCGTAGGCCAGACGCAGGATGTGCAACGTCTTGGCGATCCGGCCGTAGTGGGCGATCGCGTCGCCGAGCACCGTCGGCCGGCCGTCCCTCGACAGCATGCGGATCACGTCGTAGGCCCGCACCGCGCCGGTGTGGATGGAGCCGATGATCCGCAGCATGCCCTCCCAGGTCCGCTCGATGCGCTCCAGGCCGATCCGGCCGCGGGCGGTGTCGTTGAACAGTCGGCGGCGCGTCGATGCGTCACAACTTCTGGTCGGGCAGGTCCGCCAGCTGCGGTGCGTAGGCGAACCCGGCCGGGGTGAGCAGGCCGAACACGGTGTCGGACGAGGCAGTGTCGGTGACCACCGTCTCCGGGCACCGCCCGCCGTCGCGGTCGTAGAGAGTCCAGGACGTACGCCGGGCGCGGGACAACGCCGAGCGCGAGCTCAACGAGCTGATCCGCTCCGCGATGCTCAACCGGAAGGTCACCAAGGTGAGGGTCAAGGACCTGGAGAAGGCCGCCGACCTCACCCGGGGACGGCTCTACCAGATCCGCGACGGGCGCCGCTGACCGCATGGACACCGCCGACGACGCCGCCCGTCTGGTCACCCGGCGGGAGGTCGAGCCCTTCCTCGGCTACGCCCCCGGCAGCCTGAAGGCCGTGATGCAGCAGCAGCGCGGCCGCTGGCCCGACCCGGTGGCCTGCCGCAGGCGCGACCGCGCGCTGCTATGGGAGCTGGACGCCCTGCTCGCCGCCGCCCGGCCGGCCGCCGAGGTGCGCTCGCGGCGCCCGGACGGCGCCGACACGGACGGGCTGGTCACCTGCCTGGTGTGCGGGCGCCGCTTCCGATCCCTCGCACCGCACCTCACCCGCGTCCACCGGATATCGGCCGCCGCGTACCGTGCCGAGCACGCGCTGCCCGCCGGTACCACGCTGATGGCCACGGACGTCCGGCGCGCCCTGTCGCACAGCCGCCTCGAAGCCATGCCGCCGACCCGGACCTGCTCGAACCCATGCGGGCCTCGGCGCCCGCGCCTGACGTACTCGCCCGCCGCTCGGCCGCCGCCCGCGCGGGCACCGACGACCTTCCCGCGGTACGCGCCGCCCGCAGGGCCGCGGCCCTGCGCACCCTCCCGGCCGCCCAGCAGGCCCGAAAGAACGCCCTGGAAGCCACCGCCCGGCAGGCGGGCTTCACGTCGATGACGGCGGCGATCGACGCCACCCGAGACCTGTCGAGCCGTGTCGCCGCAGAGCAGATAGGCGTCGCGGCGAGCACCGTGAAACGCTGGCGCCGACTGCCCTCATCGTGAGGCCGTGTGGCGACCAAGCGGAGTAACCAGGCGCAACGTCAGAGACCACCCGACACGACCGCGGCCAGGACGACGACCAGGGCGCCGACGTCGAACCAGCCTGGTGGTGACGAACCCGTCGATTGCCCGCGCGGTGTCGGTGGCGGCTGGGAAGCTGGGCGTCATGAACGACGAGGCGCTACTGCGGGGCCGGGCAGGCCAGCCAGGAACGCGCCATGCTCAAGGCGGCGTGGATCCGGCCGACGTCGAGCAGGTGTTCGCGCCAGTGCCTCACCGCCTGCTCGCCCGGAATCGGGACTCCTGGGCGCAGGGCCTCGGGGAAGGTGGCGGTGACGGCGGAGCAGGTGTCAGGTCTTCGCACGGCCGGCCTGCGGCAGGTTCACGAACTGGTCATGCCGGAGGGCTCGTCGCCGTCCTCGACGCCCTAGAACGCTCCTGAAGATCTTGTTGGTGGAGGGGTGTCCCGGGTGGGGATGCCCCTCCATCGTTATGCGGCGGTGGGGGCGAGGGTCCAGGTG
>NZ_JBHVFE010000265.1:0-12267 GCF_042801945.1 Kitasatospora sp. NPDC057542 | reverse complement strand
CTGGCGGATCGAGTCCGCGCGGATCGTCGGCGCGCTGGCCCGCTACACCGGGGACTTCGCGCTCGCCGAGGACGTCGCGCAGGAGGCGCTGGCCGAGGCACTCGTCTCCTGGTCGGCAGGCGGTGCACCGGCCAGCCCGGTGGGCTGGCTGCTCGCGACCGCGCGGCGGCGGGCCGTCGACGCCTTCCGCCGCAGGTCGGCGCTCGACGAACGGTACGCCCTGCTCGCCGGCCCACTGGCCGAGGGCGAGTTCAGCTCCGGCGCGCAGGCCCCACCCGACCGGCCGGGCAACCTGCCCTGGGATCCCGACCGTGTCGACGACGACGTCCTCGCGCTCATGTTCACCGCCTGCCATCCGGTGCTCTCGCCCGAGGCCCGGGTGGCGCTAACGCTGCGCGTGGTGGGCGGCCTGTCCAGTGAGGAGATCGCGCGCGCGTTCCTCGTGCCCACCCCGACCGTCCAGGCCAGGATCACCCGCGCGAAGAAGACGATCGCCGCCGCCCACGTGCCGTTCGAACTCCCCGCGTCCGAGGAACGGCCGGGGCGCCTCAGCGCCGTCCTGAGCGTCCTGTACGTGATCTTCACGGAAGGCTCGACAGCGACCACCGGAGACCACCTGCTGCGCCCGGATCTCGCGTACGAGGCCGTGCGGTTGGCCCGAATGCTGGCCGCCCTGCTGCCGGGTGAGCCGGAGGTGCACGGCCAGCTCGCGTTGTTCGAGCTCACCGCTGCGCGCTTCCCGGCGCGCACCGGGCCCGACGGCGAGGCGGTACTGCTGGAGGACCAGGACCGCCGCCTGTGGGACCGTTCCGCGATCCGTCGTGGCCTGGCCGCACTCGGCCGGGCTTCCGCCCTCGGGCGGGGCCTTGGACCGTACGGTCTGCAGGCGGGCATCGCCGCGTGCCACGCGGTGGCGCCCTCGGTGCAGGAGACCGACTGGGAACGCATCGTGCTCCTGTACGAGGCGCTCGGCCGCGTGGCCCCGTCACCCGTCGTCGAGCTCAACCGGGCAGTGGCCGTCGCGATGGCGAGCGGACCGTATGAGGCACTGTCCCTGGTCGACGACCTGCTCGCCTCCGGCCGTCTGTCGGGCTCTCATCTGCTCCCGAGCGTGCGCGGCGAGCTGCTGGTCCGCCTCGGCCGCACCACCGAGGCCCGTGCCGAACTGGAACTCGCCGCCCGCCTGTGCCGCAACGCCCGCGAGCGGGCGGTGCTGCTGCGCAAGGCGGCCGCCCTGGAGTGACGCCCACCTGAGTAGTGCAGCCGTCCTACCCCTGTGAGTGGGTGGGGTGGTGTCAGCGGGTTGGGCGGCAGTCACGAATTCAACGTCAGTACCTCTGGGACGACCCCTACACCCAGCTCGCCGTCCTCTTCGTGGGCGGAGAAGACTGCTACCAGACCCTGCGCAAAGAACCGATGCTCTCTTCCAGGATCTTCATCTGGCAACGCCTCGCCCGCCCCACCCCAGAGGAGGTCCTGGAGGTGATCCCGCTCTTCCACCCCGTCCGGGCCGACGCGCACCCGGACGACATCGCCTTCGCCGACCAGCACGCCGCTCACGGCAACTTCCGTACCTGGGCCCAGCTGACGGCGCACGCTCGCACCGCGTTGGCCCGCACCGGGCGCCCGCAGATCGACCAGGAACTCCTACGCCGGGTCTTCAGCCGCCTCGGATGACCCACCATGCGGGCCGGCCCTCAGCCTGCCACCGATGGACCCACCCCCGCCCTGGACCACGTGGCCGAAGCCGCGGAATTCACCGCAACGGGGCGGCCGGTGCGCTAACGCCAAAAGGCCGCCATCCCACGCGGAGGTGACGGCCTCCAGTGCCTTCTCGGGGCCGCAGCAGCCTACCGCCAGCCTCGGCACCGCCCCGGCCCGGGGCAGCCCACCGCCGACCGCTACGCCCACTCGACGCCGTGCTCGGCGAGCTGCGCGAGCTGCCCGGCGGTGAGCTTGGCCCGGCGCGCCTTCGTGTTGTTCGAGAACGCCCCCAGCCCGACGGAGACGACCTCCACGCTCGCCTCTCCACCAGGCCCGGCCACCACGACCTCAAGCGGCTCCTTGTGGGGTCGGGGAACCTTCGCATGTCCCTCGCGCTCGACGAAGGCCGCCGGGGCGGCCAGGCCCGGGGTGAAACGGTCGGCACGGGACACCTTCGGCTTCGCATCCGCCACGGCCTTCGCCGCCACCAGCTCCTGGTCTTCCTTGACCCCGATTGCCGACAGCAGGTCCCGCTGATCCTCCTCCAGCCCGGGCCGGTCGGCGCGCTGCGCCACGACCCAGCGGCAGAGTTGCTCGCCCTCGAAGACGGGGTCCACGGGCAGGGTGGTCCGATCGACGCGGCCGTCGGCTGCCGGCCACCACTGCCGCGCCACGCTGTAGGCGCGTTGCCAGGTGATCGGCCAGGCGGGGCACCGCCATGGGTCGATCTCCTCCAGCGCGGCCCGGCGCTGCGGGTCGAGCGCGCCCAACTGGTCGGCCGGCCCCTGGGCCGCAGCCCGAAGCTCGGCCAGCCACGTCCCGATCGCATACCCGCCGACCGGCGCCGCCAGGCTGCCGCCGTGGCCCTTCGCCCAGACCCTGGCCCAGTCGAGCCCGGCCTCGAAGCGGGCGTCGGAGACGGACCAGATCATCCCGAGCGCATCCGGCATGTCGACGCGATGTCGCGCCAATTCACCAGCAGAATGCTCGGCCCGCCGGTCGGAGAGCCATTTCCCGAGCGGAAAGTTCCCCTCTTCGCCGACCATCGCGGAATAGGGAATATCGAGTCCACCGGTCTCCTCGTGCCAGCGCCGGGCGTGGCTGATGCCCTCCCGCCAGAACTGGTTCTCACCCGTCAGCACCCGCGAAGCGATGAACAGGGCGAGCACGTTCTCGTCCACTGGAGCCTGGAAGCGGACCGGCAGCGTGAACGTCCCCGAACCACCCTCACCAGACCGGCTCTCACCAGGCCCGGAAGCTGCCTCAGCGCTGCGCCCCTTCGTGCGCTTGCCGGACTTCTGGGGCACGGCGAGGACCTCCACCACGCGTGCGTCGTGAGACCTCAAAGCGGTCAAAATCCGAACAAGCGCCCCATAGGGATCCGATTCCAGAATGTCACCTGGCTCCCCCCGGGGCTTCAGGAAGACCGGCACGATAAGGCTCGCGGTCTTCCCTTCACCGGGCTTCATCCGCAGGGCCCGACCGGTGGCCTGGACGATATCCACCATGCTTCCCCGCCCGTGCAGGAGAACGGAATCTGCGTCCGGGATGTCGATTATCTAGCTAGAGCTGGTCTTGTGGTGAGGGGCGTTTGGTATGTGGCTGAGCTGGGATGGTGCTGGCCTGTAGACCCTCTGGCCTGTGTGTGGGTGACGTTTGGTGTGGATGTCGCCTGCGGGGATGAAGTTCCTGGTCAACCGTGCGGCTGGGTGGGGGAGTGGTGGCTAGGGTCCGGGACTGGCGCTCGGCCCCGGTCTGTCCGGGGCCGACCGCGTTCGAGGGGTGCGGCAGTGTCACCGGTGGGGTGCCGCGTAGGCGCGCAGGAAGGCCCGGATGCCGGCGACGACGATCTCCTCGGTCTCCGCCCGGTCCAGTGGGTACGCGCCCCAGTACGAACGCTGGGTGACCTCCGTCGCGGTCAGCAGCACGAAGTGCGCGGCCGCCCGCCCTGGGTCCGGTGCCTCCAACCACCCGTCCTCGGCCAGTTCCCCGAACCGGTGGCCGAGGGCGGCGGACACCCGGCGCGGCCCGGTCTCCTGCCAGGCGTCGAGGGCGGCCTGCGGCAGGTGCCGGGCCTCGGCGTTGATCTGGCGCACCAGCCCGAAGTGGTCGGCGAACTCGGTCAGCGGGGTCACCCAGGCCATGGCGAACGCGGTGAGGTCCGCCTCCAGGTCGGTGACCTTCGCGAGTCGGCGCTCGATGATGTCCAGCTGGGCGTCGGCGACCTGTGCCGCGCTTTCCCGGACGACGGTCTGGAAGAGCAGTTCCTTGCCCGTGAAGTGGTTGTAGATGGTGCGGGTGGACACCCCGGCCTCCGCCGCGATGGCGTCGATGCTGGCGCGGGTGTAGCCGTCCCGGCCGAAGACCGTGCGGGCGGCCCGGGTGATGGCCTGGCGCTTCTCGGCCAGTCCCCGACGGGGCCGGTCCGGCGTTTCCTGCCTGCTGGTCATGGAGTCTCCTTCATTGCCGTTCCCTCAAAAATTTACAGGCACCGTTGTACTTGTTGCCATACACGTTGTACTTTACCTGACGTGCCGTCCGAACGGGCGGTGACAGAACAGCAGCACACTCCTGGAGACAGCCATGTCCGAGACCCCGTTCCGCCTCGCCGTCATCATCGCCAGCACCCGGCAGGGCCGCTTCGCGCCCACCGTCGCCAACTGGTTCGTCCGCACCGCCGGGCAGCGCGCGGACCTCGACATCGACGTCGTCGACCTGGCAGAGCACCCGCTGGCCCACGTGGGCGAGGAGCCCACCGCCGAGCAGGCCGAGCGGCACGCGGCCCTTACGCCCCGGCTGGCCGCCGCCGACGCCTTCGTGGTGATCACCCCGGAGTACAACCACAGCTTCCCGGCCGCCCTCAAGAACGCCATCGACCTGCACGGCGCCGAGTGGCGGGCCAAGCCGGTCGGCTTCGTCTCCTACGGCGGTCTCGGCGGCGGGCTGCGCGCGGTCGAGCAGCTCCGGCTGGTCTTCGCCGAGCTGCACGCCGTCACCGTCCGCGACACCGTCAGCTTCCACAACGTCTGGGGCCTCTTCGGCGAGGACGGCGAGCCGGTCGACCCGACCGTCCAGAACGGCGCCGCCAAGGGCATGCTCGACCAGCTCACCTGGTGGGCGCACGCGCTCCGGGATGCCCGTACCGTCCGCCCGTACGGCGTCTGAACCGCGGCCGGGGGGAACGAAGAAGATGAGCACCGCCACCGGGCCGGTCACGGCCGGGACAGCCACCCACACAGCCACCGCGGCCGGACCCGGTCCGCGCACCGCGGCCGTCGCCGCCGTCGTGGTCCTCGGCTCGCTGATGACCGTCCTCGACACCACGATCGTCAACGTCGCCCTGAACCGCCTCGCCGGGGACTTCGGTGCCCCGCTGGCCACCATCCAGTGGGTCACCACCGGCTACACCCTGGCGCTCGCCACCGTCACCCCGGTCACCGCCTGGGCGATCGGACGGTTCGGCACCCGTCGCCTCTACCTGACCGCGCTCACCCTGTTCGTGCTCGGCTCGGCGCTGGCCGGCGCCGCCTGGGACGCCCCCTCGCTGATCGCCTTCCGCTTCCTTCAAGGCCTGGGCGGCGGCATGGTGATGCCGGTCGGGATGACCGTCCTGGTCCGCGCCTGCGACCCGGCCCGCACCGGCCGCACCATGAGCGTGCTCGGCATCCCCGTCCTGATCGGCCCGCTGGCCGGGCCGGTGCTCGGCGGCTGGCTGGTCGACGAGGCCTCATGGCGCTGGGTCTTCCTGACCAACCTGCCGCTCGGCGCGCTCGCCCTCGCTCTCGCCGCCCGGCTGCTGCCCCGCGACGGCGGCGACGCCCGCCGCCGACTGGACCTGCCCGGCCTGCTGACGCTCTCCCCGGGCCTGGCCGCACTGATCTACGGGCTGGGCGCCGAGCACGGACACCCCGCCGCGGCCGGCAGCCTGCTGCCCACCCTGGCCGGCACGGCCCTGGTCGCCGGGTTCGTCGTCCGGGCGCTGACCGCGGCGCAGCCGCTGATCGACCTGCGGCTGCTGGCCCGACGCACCTTCGCCGGGCCCGCCGCCACCATCGCCTTGTTCGGCTGCGGCTACTTCGGCTCGATGCTGCTGCTCCCGCTCTACTACCAGCTGGTGCGCGGCCAAAGCGCCACCGACGTCGGCCTGCTCGGCATCCCGCAGGCGCTTGCCACCGGCATCACCATGCAGTTCTCCGGCCGGCTGGCAGACCGTTTCGCACCCGGCCGGATCGTGGTCACCGGCACCGCCGTGGCCGCCACCGGCTTCCTCGGCTTCACCGTCCAGGTCGCCGCCGACACCCCGTACCCTCACCTGATCGCCGCCTTGGTGGTGATGGGGACGGGCATCGGCATGACGCTGATGCCGGCCATGGCGGCCGCCACCCGCAGCGTCGCCCCGGCCGAGGTCCCGGCCGCCACCACCCTGGTCACCATCGTCCAGCAGGTCTCCGCCTCGCTCGGCACCGCCCTGATGTCCGTCCTGCTCACCGGGGCGATGGCCGACCGGCTGCCGACCACGCTCGCCGGCGGGGAGGCCGGCGGCGCACTGGCCGCCGTGCAGGCCCTGGACGGCGCCGCGCGGGCCGCGCTCGCCCCCGGCCTCGCGGACGCCTTCCGGGACACCTACGGCTGGGCCGCCGCCCTGCTCGCGCTCGCCCTGCTGCCCGCACTGCTGCTCTCCCGCCGGGCACCGGGGCGCGGCGCCGCCGGGAGCGCCACGTCACGCCGAGTACACACCTCCTGACGAACTTCACCGAACCCCCAGCGAGCCGCCCCGCCCCGTACGCTGATTTCGCTACCGGTGAGGGCAGGCCCGTTCGGTCAGCCCGGCAACCAGGGGTGGGCAACAGGCGAGTGCCCAGGTCATGACGGTGGAGTCGGGCCGCTGCCCCGGGCCGGACCTGGCCTGAGCAGCGGGAGCGACGATGCGGCGGATCCATGGTCGACAACCACCGGATCTGCCCAGGCGCCGGCCACGGATCTCGCTACCGAGCCCGATGCGGAGGCCCGTCGCCTCCCACAAAACGCCCGGCCGCTGTCGCAGGACTTGATGTCTTCTGGGGGCGGCCAGGATGTGGGGCATGTTTGATGCGGGTCCGGCTTGGAGGGGAGTGCACGGTACCGGCCGGGGCCGATTGATGGGTGACGTCTGGTGCGGTTGCCCCCGTCAGAGGTGACGGGCTGCCAGCAGACACGGCAGTCCGGGCTGCTGGGCTCGGACGGTGCCGGTCACGGACAGCATCTGGGCGGCGGACCGGGCGGTCAGCGAGGCAGATGGTTCGGTGCGGTGGATGGTCACGGATACCACCACCGTGGCCTTGCACGTCGAGGCGACGGCGTTCCCGGCGTCGCTGCGGGCCCGGGGCCTGTCGCCGAACACCGAGCAAACCTACGCCAGCCGTGTGGCACTGTTCCTGTCCTACCGCGCCGAGCAGCGCCTGGACTGGCGCACGCCGTCGTCCCTGCCACTGTCCGGCTTCCAGCGCTGGCTGGTGACCGAACCACTCCCGTCCCGTTCACACACCGCCACGGGACCGCCGCACCAACCGCCGAGCGGCAGGCCGCGGGTGCGATCGCGGAACACTGCGACCCTCGTGATGACCGTCGCCGCCGGGTTCCTGCGGTTCGCGATCGCGAACGGCCGGGCCGCACCGAACATCGCCGACGTACTGTCCCAGCAAACACCTCACCCAGCTGCCCGGCGGCTCCGATACGGGGAAAACGACCAGTTCCGCACGGTCAACGCCGCCACGTTCCGTTTCCGGATCACCGAGCCCGGCTACGAGGACCTCACCTCCCAGCAGACCACCCACATCATCGACCTCGCCCCCCTGGCGCGGGACCGGTTCCTGATCGCCCTCTTGGCCTGCACCGGGATCCGTATCGGCGAAGCGCCCGGGCCGCCCCGCCAGGACATGCACCTCCTCGCCTCCTCCCACACACTCGGCTGCACCACCGACGGCCCGCACACCCACGTCCACCGCCGCAGCGACAACCCGAACCAGGCCCTGGCCAAGACCCCCAAACCCCGCACCACCCCCGTCACCCCCGACCTGGCCACCCCCTACACCGACTACCGATGGGAACGCGACGCCATACCAGAGGCCGCCGACACGGAGACGGCGTTCGTGAACCTGTTCCGCCCACCCCTGGGCCAGGCGATGTCCTACCCGAACACCAAAGGACCTGTTCGACCACCTCACCCGCACCGCCCGGCACACCTGCCGCCCGCACATGCTGCGCCACTCCGCCGCCACCTCCTGGCTGCGCGCGGGGTCGGACCGCGATGTCGTCCAGTACCTCCTCGGGCACGTCTCGCCGATGTCGACGGAGCGCTACCGCCACGTCGATGACGCTGAGACCCGCGCCGCCGTTGACCGCCTCCAGGAACGGATGCACCCCCAGCGCGCCACCCACATCGATGGGCTGCCCCTCGCCGCCCAGGACGACCTCCCGGCCGCAGGCCTGCTCGCCGGCGTCGGCGGCCCGCTCCAGCACCGTGCGGTGCCACTCCTCCGCCTGCCGCTTGGCGAGCTCGCGCACCCACCCGGCCCGCCTCACCCGCCTCGGCGAGCACGTCGTTCACCGCGTGCTGCCACTCCCGCTGCCCCTGGTCCTCGTCCCCGACGGCCACCTCGTCCACCCGGACGGCCACGTTCGTCATGACCGGTGAACTCACCACCAGCGTCGAACCGATCACGGCAGGCCGGTGAGTCTCCGCCCGGCGACCGGTGAGTTTCGCCCGCCGAACTCACCGGTGCATGTCAGAGCCGCGCGTCGCACAGGCCGCCGCCCACCCGGCGCTGCACCACGACAACAACGCGGTGCAGCGCCAGGACGAGGGAGTGCAGCACCCCCTCGTCCTGGCGCTGCTGCCGGAGGTTGTCCCGGGCAGCCCGGCCTGGTTGTCCCCGAGATGCAGCAGGTTGTCCCGGCCGGACGCCGTCGCGCCCTCGGCGGTGCAGCGCTACGAGCTGCACTGTGCTGCGCGCTGCACCGTCCAGGGCCCCGGTGCAGCACCGCGCCGACCGACGTCACCACCGAACTGCTGCATCCGCAGCCGGGCCCAGAAACCTTGGTGAGCCATCAAGGTATCGACGTTCTCACAGGTCAAAGCATTGGTGGCGCACTGGCGCCGGTCACCAAGGTACGCGGCCGCCCCAGCGCCGAAGCCCGCAGCGCCTCCTCCAACTCGCCGCCGGCCTTCCTCCAGTCCTCCAACTACTTGATCAGACTCCGCACCAGGACATCAACGGCCCGGCCCGGGTCCCGCCCTTCCTGCCGGGCCTCCTGCGCGGCCTCACCGAAGACGTCCTCGTCCAGGTCCTCGAACGCCTCCTTCCACCGCCCGGCCACCAGCCGCCGATGTCCGCCAGCACGCCCTGGAGCCCGGCATCGACCGACTCCTGGGGGTTTGCTGGGCGGGGGTGGGCGCGGTTCTGGGCGACGGTCCGGACAACCGGGGCTCTCCGCCCTGCAGGGCCGTTGGTCATGGTGCGCCCGGCACATACCGGCCGCGTTGCCGACTGACAGCGGCCGGCTCGCATTCCCCACGGACGGCCAGCTGACATATCACTCTTCGTGATCAGCCCCTTGACCTGTCTGGAGATCACTCACGCGACAGCAGGTGAATCCTCCGGACGGTCAATGCCACACACCCGCTCCCGCCCTGATGAGGGCGCCGTCCACCTTCCGCCTCACCAGGTCTTGCCCGCCTGCTCCCGGATGGTGTGGTTGATCCGGTTGAAGAAGTTGGTCAGCGCTATCTCCAGGATGATCGCGTTCAGCTCTTCCTCGGTGAAGTGGTCGGCCGCCTCGTCCCAGATCGCGTCGGTCACCCCGGGCGCGCCGTCCTGGATCCGGGTGGCCGCCTCCGTCAAAGAGAGGGCAGCCCGCTCCCCGTCAGTGAAGAACGGCGTCTCGCGCCACGCGACCACGCTGTGCAGCCGCTCGTCCGTCTCGCCCGCCTTCTTCGCTCCCGCCACGCTCGCGTACACGCACGGCGCGCAGCTGTTGATCTGGCTGGCCCGCAGGTGGACGAGGGACAGGAGGCGCTGGTCCACCCCGCCGGCGCCGATCGCCTTGTAGAGGTGCTTGATCGCGATCATCAGGTCGGGGTTGGGGGTGCCGGTCATGCGTGCTTCCATCGGTCCCGCTCCTTCATCGGTTACCGGTGCCCGTCCGGGCCCGTCATCACCTATGACGGAACGGATTCGAGAGAGGTAACACCATGACCGACACCCACCCGACCGACCCGGTGGCCCAGACCTTCGAAACCCAGCGCGACCGGCTGCGCCGGGTCGCCTACCGGATGCTCGGCTCGCAGGCGGACGCCGAGGACGTGGTACAGGAGGCATGGCTGCGCCTGTCCCGCCAGGACGCGGACAGCATCGACAACCTGGGCGGCTGGCTGACCACCGTGGTCGGCCGGCTCAGCCTGGACGTACTGCGCTCGCGCCAGGCCCGGCCCGAGGCCTCCTACGACGACCAGCTGGCCGAGCTGGTCGTGGCCCTGGACGATGCGCCCGCCCCTGAGGAGGCTGCGGCGCTCGCCGACTCGGTCGGCCTGGCGCTGCTCGTGGTCCTGGACACGCTCAGCCCGAGCGAGCGGCTGGCCTTCGTCCTGCACGACCTGTTCGCCGTCCCGTTCGAGGAGATCGGCCGGATCCTCGACAAGTCCACCGCCGCCAGCAAGATGCTGGCCAGCCGGGCCCGCCGGAAGGTGCAGCGCACCGAGCGACCGGCAGTGGAAGTGGTGGTCGCACGGGAACAGCGGTCGGTGGTCGACGCCTTCCTGGCGGCGGCCCGCGGCGGGGACTTCGAGGGCCTGCTCCGGGTCCTCGACCCCGAGGTCCGCCTCAGTGCCGAGACCGCTGACGGAGTCTTCGTCACCCTGGGCGCCACCAAGGTCGCCGCCAGCGCTCAGTTCGCCGCCGGAGCCGCCACGCGAGGACGGGCGGCGATCGTCAACGGCCTGCCGGGGGTCGTCTCCTGGCGCGAGGACGGCACCCCGCTGTCGGTCCTCGCGTTCACCGTGGCGGACGGCCGGATCACCGACATCACCGCCGTGGTCCACCCCGCCAAGCTCGCCGCAGTGGTGGGCCACCTGGCCCCGTAGAAGTGCCCCGTGCACCTGGGGGTACTGGATCGCGGTGAGGGCGGCTTCGCGGATGAGGCGGGCGAGGCTGCCGATACGCCCGGCGGTGCGCGCCACGAGCAATGGGATGCAGCGCGCACCCAGGGGCGTTTCAAAGTCCCGGTGATCACATGAGTCCGCAGGCCAGAGCGGTCTGGAGGGTCCGGGGCGGCCCGTCACGTGTATTTGAAGGCGGTCTCGTCCCCGGGCGTCCGCGGGGCGGGGATGTGCGCCAACTCGGAGAAGGCACCAGCGATCCGCACGCCGTGCTCGGTCAGGAACCAGCCCCTGGTCCTCCCGGACTGAGGCAGCACCAGTTCCGCGGCCAGGCCCTCGCTACGCAACCGGCGCAGCCGCGCCCGCATCTTCTCGATACCCGCGTCCGGGGCGGTCAGCCGGCGAAGCTACTCGGCGGTGGCGATGCGGAACTGGAACAGCGCGGCGAGCACCGCCCAAGTGATCTCCACCTCCCGTGGCTCGGTGCCCGGCTCCGCCCCGGTCCTCGCCCTCTTCCTGGATGTCGTCATCGCAGGGTGCCCCTTTCGGCTCGGCGCGCAGCCCGGCGCTGCGCGCGGTTGCCGCAGGGAACCTCACACAGAAGACCGTCAGGCCGCCTCCGCCGGGCCTGTCCGCCGCGTTCTCCGACGGGACGGGCACGGGCTGGGCAGGGGTGGCCCGGGGTGCTTCCTGGCGGCCACAGGGCCTGGCCGGGGCAGTGCCAGTCGAGTCCGAGTGCGGTGAGCCAGTCGAGCTGCTCGCCGGTGAGTACCGATCCGCAAGCGGCCACAGCCGTGGACGGCCAGGGCACCTACGCACACCCGGCAGGGCCCACCTTCCCGAGCCCCGGCCGGACTCGACCAAATCCTGATGCCGCACGCAACCTGGGACGAACCACCGACCAGGAAGCAGAAGCATGAGGTTTATGACGGCCTGCTATAGCGCTGACCAGCCGTTTTACAGCTTCCGAGTGCGCTGCGCGAAGGCTGCAGCGGCCGGCCTGCTACGTCTACGAGCAACGCCGATGCCAGCCGACAACTCCACTGACCTGGCAAAACACTGCGACACAGCAGCGCGGGCCCAGCCCGTGGGCCCGACGGACCAACCGCCAGTTCCCCTAGCGTATTGGCGCGCAGCAGAAGCCGCCCGGCCGGATGCTTGCCGGCTAGGCCAGGACGGTCTCCTGCGCGCGAAGTCCCCACCCACGAACAGGAGGGTCTCCATGTACGAGTCTACGAACAAGCCCACCAACCAGCCGCTGCCCGTGCCGTCCCGAGCCTCCAGCCGCCTGCGCCGTCTCACCCAACAGCTGGCGGCACAGGCGCTCAAGGGCGCGGCCACCGCGGCCGGAAGCTCCTGCATCGCGCTCATCATGTGGTGGATCGAGCGACGCTAGCCCGACACCGGCGGTGGTCGATCTTCCAGAGATC
>NZ_JBHVFE010000264.1:0-12268 GCF_042801945.1 Kitasatospora sp. NPDC057542 | reverse complement strand
GTCCCATGGACTGCTGCTATTTCTCGGGGTACTGCTCGGGGCTGGTGCGGGTGCCGTCACCCAGGTGGTCGAGGCGAGCGAGGTGATGCCGGGCCGGTAGGCGAGCTGGAGGGTGTCGCCGGTGTCGTCGATGACCCGCTGCGGCATCGCGGTCCAGATCCGACCCGCGTGGACGTCGCGGCGCACCGCCGTGCTGCCGGGCGCGAACCGGGCGGGCGAGGCCTGCGCGGCAAAGGCGGTCACGGCCGGCCCCCGGTCGTGCAGGCGGGCTCGTGCCACGTCGTACGGACGACCAGGCCGCCCGGACGGATGCGCTCGCTGAACCAGGTCCGGCAGCACCCGCCCGCGCCGCGCTGTCGGGCAGCGGCCGGTGCCGTCCGGGCTACGGCCGGGAGGGCAGCGGCCGCCGGGTGGCGACGGCGACGGCGGTGCCTGGTGGGGGTCGTCATGCGAAGGCTCTGCCCGCCCCCGTGGGCCGGCGAACCCGGCCACCACCCGGACGGAGTAGCCCCGCCCGTTCCCACCGGGCACTGACCTACGACAACACCCGATACTCACCGGCGGGCGGCCACCCGGGGCGGGCAAACTCACCACCGCCCCGGGCGAAGCTCACCGGCCCGCCCGTGAAACTCCCCAGTGCAGGTCACAGCGACCGGGCTGGCCGCAACACGGGTGCAACACGCTTCCCCCGGCCCAGATCGCCGGGGGTTTTCGCAGGTCAGCAGTGCAACGCGGTCGTGTTGCACCTCGTGTTGCGGCTGGCCCGCCGGTCAGGAGCGGCGCCACCAGGAGCCGGCGTTCTTCGCCCTGACCGCTTCGGCAGCCGCGGCTTCAGCCTTGGCGGCGGCCCGCTCGGCCCGCTTCCGGTCGGACTCCTCCTTCTGGCAGGACGTGCTTCTCTTCACTTCACCCGATTGGGCGATCGGGGCCGCCGGGGACCGGTGCGCGGCCGAGCATGTAACCCTGTGGATCCGTCCTCCATCGCCGTGATCCACTGAGGCCATGAGCTTGTCGGTGGATGTGTTCGTCGTCGGTGAAGACGACAAGATGGACCTGCTGCACGTCCCGGAGGGCAGTTCCGACCTCGCGGGCTTCGAGCGCTGGCGTACCACTGTGTGGGGATCCGACGCCGTGCGCTCGTTGGGGGCGAGGTTCTTCCCGATCTTGGCCAGCGGTGACTGGCTCAAGGTGGCCCCGGACCAGGTGGCGGACTTCCTGGGTGAATGCGCCCTGCTCCGGAGCAACCTCGAACTCGTCGCGCCCGGCGCCGACCCAGCGAAGTCGCATGCTGAGTACGTCCGGCAGATCGCCGAGCGACTGGTGAACATCGAGGACGCTGCCGAGCGTGCGCAGAACGTCAGGGGTGGTGTGGTCATCTGGTAGGGCGTCCGTTCTGGAGGAAATTCGGCGGTCGGTCTGCCCGTGGCGTGGCAGGATGGCGCCATGACGTTGATCCGAAGGGGCGATGCCGCGTAAGTCGCCCGGCGCCGTGCGCGCCCAGACGCGGTTGATTCGGGGTCAGTCCCGACAGTTCAGTCAGGTCCGAGGCCTGCGACGAAGTGCCCAAGCTGCTGTCAGGCGCCTTGAGGCTGGCAGGTTTGGGCCCGGCTTCTTGAGTGAGGCGCTCGGCCAGTACGAACGGTTCTTGCGCCAGCCTGGTCGGTGGCTCTATGTGCCGTTGGCGGATTGTCCGTGCCACGATGTGCTGGGTGGTCGGAACAACCTGGAAGCCATGCTTCATGCGCTGCCGTCGGCCGCGCGCCGTGAACTGAGCCAGATCGTGACCCGGCTCGATGCGGAGTTCGAGCGGCGTACGTTGCCGGATCCGTATGCGTCGGAACGGTTGTGCAGCGAGTGGTTCGACCCGCCGAGTCGGCCGTGGTGGTACCTGCGGTTGACCAAGCCGTAGGCGAATGCGTGAGGCATCGGCCGCTCCCCGCCGCAGGCGGACGGGCCTCCGGCGGGGATGGACGCAGGAGAGCTGACTCGCATGGTTGATCGTCGTCGCGGCATATCCGGTGCCGAGGTACGGCTTGCCGGTGCGCGGATTTGACCGTTCCCGGGGCCGGCGACAGGAGGTTGCGCCGCCGGTGTTGCGGGTTCGGTGCCGTGCGCATCCAACCGGTCAGCACGGCCGCTTCCGCCTCGGTCGCCCGCTCCCCGGCGACATCGAGCAGCCACAGCAGCCGGAACCACCGCAGCATCCCGAACCCATCGCTGCGAGCCGTCAGCGGGCTGCTGTCACTCGGCGCCAGGTCGCGCAGGTACGCGGTGACCGGCTCGACCTCGGCCGCGAGGCCGTTGAGGAGGACGTACGGCGGATGGGCCTCGCCGATTTCCAGAACAGCACTCACACAGGGCAGTTGGGACCGACCCTCCATCAGTTCGTGGCGCAGATCCACTTCACTCTCCTTGATCGCGGTGACCAGCACGGCGATCAACGAGGAGAGGAAGGTGCAGATAACGGTGCACAGCCGGTCGCCCCATCGCGCCCGGTCCCACTCCGCGTCGGTGAGCTTGGCCGAGCAGCGTGTGCAGGCCGGGCGGTTCGCCTCCCGCTCGGCCTGCTCGCGGGCGCGGCGCCACCAGTACACCGTGCGGTCGGCGGGCTCCTCACCGGCGAGGGCCGGGTCGTTGTCGCGGACCTTGACGTGGAACAGCTCGCGGTAGGCGGTGAACTTCGCCGCCACCCGGGCCGGCGCCATGGTGGAACGGTCGACCTCGACCATGAGCACCGGCACCCCGATCGCCGGAGCCTGCCACACACCGTCAGGGCGCACCTTCCGCTTCCCTCCCGGCAGCAGGACCTCCGTCTCGGTCGACCAGGAACGCACCCTGCCCATCCTGCCCGCGGCCCCCGGCACGGTGCCGCCGAGGACGAAGGCGAGCACGGTCTCGTTGACCGCCATCGCATGCGGCGCACCGGAGCGGCCGGCACCGCCACCGCCCGGCTGCGCTCGACGGTGGCGGTCGACGGGGACGAGAGGGCGAAGTCCCGTGCGCCCGGCCGACCTCGACGGCTGCTTCACCACCGGCCAAGCGGGTCAGGTGTCCGGAACTTCGGGACGGCGATCCTCTCGCACCCCTCCGCAAAAGATTTCCGGTCGACCTGCAACCTCCGGCAGGTTCAGACGTCCAAGAGATACCGGACTCTCCGGAACAGCCAATGCAGTAGCCGTACTTGGGGGGAACCAGGCATGCGTGCCCGTACCGCCACCACCCTGGCCGTCCTGACGGCCCTCACCCTGACCGTCCCCGCCCTCACCGTGTCCCCGGCCCTCGCCGCCCCGGCCTCGGCGCCGAGTTGGACCGCCGACCTCACCGCTCCGGCCGGCTTCGTCGGGATGAGCCCGACCTGCGTCCTGGACACCCGGACCGACAACACTCCGTTCCACAACGGCTTCACTCCGCTCGGCCCGCGAGAGTACTACCCGGCGGTGGTGGGCGTGGTCCCGCACGAGGCGACGGCCGTCGTGGTCAACGTGACCGCGACCAACCCCACCTCCGCGGGCTACCTCTCGGTCCGAGGCGAATCCACGCCCCAGACCGGCACTCCGGACACCTCCAGCCTCACCTTCACGCCCGGCCAGACGGTGTCCAACCTGGTCACGGTCGCGCTCAGCCAGGACAACGTCCGGCACACCGTCAACATCTTCAACAGCGCCGGGACGACCGACGTCATCCTCGACGTGGTCGGCTACTACGCGCCCGGCGCGGCCGACAAGTTCACCCCCCTGCACCCGAACCGCATCGCCGACAGCCGGACCGACGGCACCGGCCCCCTCGGCAGCTCCGCCACCCGCTCGATCCGGGTCGCCCGGCCCGAACTCGGCGACCAGGACGCCCATGCGGTGGTCCTCAACGTCACCGCCACCGACGGCACCGCGGACAGCTTCCTGACCGTCTACCCGACCGGCACGACGCGCCCGTCCGAGGCATCCAACGTCACCGTTCCGGTCCGGCGCGACGTCGCGAACCGGGTCGTGGTGCCGGTCGGGGCCGACGGGAAGATCGACATCTACAACCACATCGGCTCGGTCAACGTGATCGTCGACATCGTCGGCTACTACAGCCCCTCGGGCACCGGCCTGTTCCAGGCGCTCAAAACCCCCGTCCGCCTGGACGACACCCGGACCACGGGCTACAAGATGACCGGCCCGACCACCATGGGGCTCGGCATCGAGGTGGACCCGAAGGGCCTGGGCGCGGAGCTCAACATCACCGCCACCAACGCCGACGCCGCCGGCCACCTCACGGTGTTCCCGGGCACAGCCGACTGGAACGTCCCGGGCACCTCCACCCTCAGCTATGTCCCCGGCCTGACCGTGGCCAACTCGGTCACCACCGGCCTCGACGACAACTCCACCACCTTCTCCATGGACAGCTTCGGCGGTGCGGTGGACGTCATCACCGCACTGACCGGCTACTACACCACCGGCTGAGCACGGCGCCCTCGACGCCGAAAGCGACCCGGCCGGCGTTCGAGGTGCAACGTGCATGTGACGAGGGCCGGGGACGAACCTGCTCGTCCCCGGCCCGGCTCTCTGATCAGTCCGCTCTTGGGCGCCAGGCGGCGGCCTGGCCCGCCGCGACTCTGCCGCAGACGATGGCGACACCCGCGCCGGAGGCAGCGACGACGGCGAGGCCGAGAACGAGGACGGACAGGGACGTCGTCCCGCCCTTGCCGAGGTTGATCAGCAGTCGGCCCAACAGTGCGGCTACCAGGGCTCCGGCCACGCCGACGACGCTCAGTGGGAGGGCGAGGTTCCAGAACGCGATGCCGCGGTAGAAGCGGGCGTCGGTGCGGTAGGAGGCCAGCGGGCCGAGCGCCTTGGCCTGTTCCAGGAAGATGCCGGCGGCGCCGAGCGATCCCGCCAGGGCCAGGGCGAGGAGGCCGAGCAGGGCGACGTCGAGCAGCCAGCGGATCTGCGCGGCCTGCGCGGCCGTGCCGAGCAGCCAGGACTGCCCCGGGCGGTAGGTCATGGGGCCGATGAGGTGGGCGTAGGCGGCCTGCTCGATCACGGACACACCGGGCTCGCCGTCGCGGTTGAGGACGAGGAAGCCGTAGAACGCCAGTTCGCCGCCGGCCGTCGGGGCGGTGCAGCCGCAGACCGTCGCCACCGGTGCGCTGACCATCTCGTCGCCCAGAAGGACTTCGCGGCCGAACGGTGTCAGGCTTTCGAAGGCCTCCTTCGGAGGCCTGGGCCGGGTCGGACAGGTCCGCATCCGTCCCAGCTCCGCGAGCGCCTCGCACCGGCCGGTGAGGGAGACCCGCGGTGCGTTGTCCGTCGAACCCGACTGCGGCGCGTAGAGCAGGGTGCGGGACGGACCCGCGGCCGTGATGAACCCCTCCGCCGTGGCGGGGATGTTGCGCGAGCGGACCTGCGGCGGCGATGCCTGCCACGAGCGGCATGGCGGCCTCCCCCGCGAGGACCAGTGTGCGCAGGCTGGTCGGCGCCCCGAGCGCGTCCAGCATGGACAGACGCCGATCGCGGGACTCGGACTGGCTGCGGACCGCGACCAGGATCAGTGCGGCGCACGGGAGTCCGGCCATGAGCAGAAGCAGGAGCTGCAGTTCGTCCAGCCCTCGGTCGAACTGATGGCTGCTGATGAAGAAGAAGACGCGGTCCGGGTTGCCGAATCCGCTGATGTAGGAGGTCCGTTCGTCGACCTCGTCGAAGAACCCCGGCCGGGTCGGGTTGGTGTAGACGACCAGTTCGGCGCCGTCGGCGAGACCCTCGTGCGCAATGGTCCCGGCGAGCGTTCCGTAGCGGTCGGCCATCGCTGCGTTCGCGGCGAGCAGTGCGGGGGAAAGGTAGGCCTCGCCGGGCTTGGGCCACCGGGGCAGGCCGGGCGGCGGCGGGGCGTCCTGGCCCAGGGGCTGGACGAAGATGACGGAGATGCCACGTCCGTCGAAGGTGTCCGGCCGTTCCCACCAGCGGGCCGCGGCCGACGCGCGCTCGGACTCGGCGACGGGGACGGGGTTCCTGGCCGTCATACGCAGGTCGCGTTGGTCGTGGACCACGGCGGAGCCGGCCACCACACAGGCGGTGGCGAAGGTGATCAGAGCGGCGAAGAACAGCGAGGCGCGGTGCACGCTGCCCGCTCGGCCCCGGCCGGCCCGCCGTCCGATCGCCAGGGCGAGCCGGACCCGCCCCGGTGTCGGCCGGCCGGAGCCGCCGGTGGTACGGGGGCTGGTCGCACGGGTCACCGGGCGACCCCCGCGCTGCCGGCCGGCGCGAGACGGCCGTCGGCCATCGCCAGCACCCGGTCGGCGCGTGCCGCCACCTCCGGATTGTGCGTGACAACGACGAGGGCGCACCCGTATCGCGAGGGCAGGGAGAAGAGCAGGTCCGAGACGGTGGTCGAGGCCTTTCCGTCCAGGGCGCCGGTCGGCTCGTCCGCAAGGACGACTCGGGGTTGCCCGATCAGCGCCCGTGCCACGGCGACGCGTTGGCGCTCACCTCCGGACAACGCACCGGTGTCGGTGCCCAGGACGTCCTTCACACCGAGGCTGTCGAGCAGGCCGGACCCGCGGGTGTACGCCTCCTCCTTCGGCACCCGGAGCGGCCCCGTGCCCGCCCTTGCGCCGCTGGTGGTCACCGCCGGGTCCAGCCCGGGCAGGCGGGCTCGTGCCAGGTCGTTCGGACGACGACCCCGCCCAGGGTGAGGTGCTCGCTCGAGCCCGGCACGACGATCAGCCGCCGAGCCGGGGAACGCCTCGTCACCCATACCCGGCCGCGATCAGTCAGGGCGGGTCACGGTGCCAGCCGTCTTCCGGCACCGAAGGGAAACGCTCCGTCCGGGTGCGGGACGTTCGGTCGAGTCCCGCATCACGCCGGAGGAGCTGCGAAGGGGCCACGGACCAGGCAACTCCCGCTGATCTCGATGGTTCTGATGCCCTGCTATGGTCCGGACCCGTGACGGACAGGGTGCAGAAGCAGTACGAGGCGATGCGTGGGCACTTCCACCGGGCCGCGGGGCAGCACGGATTCACGCTCGACCCCGCCCAGGAGTTCCCGGTCGAACGACTCAGCCGGCTGGCCGGCGAGCTGGCCCACCCCGCCTGGCGGCTGCGCCGCAGTCCGCGGCATCTCTACCTCTGGGGCCCGGTCGGCCGCGGCAAGAGCTGGCTGGTGAACACCTTCCTCGACGGGCTGCCGACCCCGCGCAAGCGACGGCTGCACTTCCACGACTTCTTCCGCCGACTGCACGAGGGTGTCGCCCACCACGCCGAGAGTCGGACCGCGGACGGCGCGGCGGTGGACCGAGCCGTGGACGAGCTGCTCGGCAACTGCCGGATTCTCGTCTTCGATGAGTTCCACGCCCACGACGCGGGTGACGCGATGCTGGTCGCCCGTCTCCTCCGCACCCTGCTGGAGCGGCGGATCACTCTTGTCACCACGTCCAACTACCCGCCCGCCGGGCTGATGCCCGACCCGCTGTACCACCACCTCTTCGAGCCGACGATCAGGCTGATCGAGGAGCGGATGGACGTGCTCGATGTCTGCGGGCCAGTCGACTTCCGGCGGCAGCCCCGGTCGGACCGCGCTCACGGGTTCGACCTCGGCGCCCGTCTCCGCCCCGGCGACGAGACCTCGGCCGGTCTCACTCCGCCCCGGCCCGAGGAAGCGGGTTCGGTGACCGCTCACCACCGTGAGCTGTCGGCCCGGGCAGTCCGCGAGGACCACGTGTGGTTCGGCTTCCAGGAGCTGTGCGAGGGCCTCACCGCCGTCGAGGACTACCTCGCACTCGCCGACCGCTTCCCCACCATCGTCCTCGACGGCGTCCCACCGCTCACCGAGGCATCCCCCGACGGCCGTCGGCGCTTCGCCAACCTGGTCGACGTCTGCTGCGACCGCGACGTCCGCCTGGTCCTGATCGGCGCTGATCCGCTCGCCGGCCTCTCCACGGGCTCCACCCTCATGCGCGACCTCGACCGCACCGCCAGCCGCCTCGCCCTCCTCCGCCGGCCGGCTCAGGAGGCCGCCGGCTGAGCGCCCACCGAGCACCCAGCGGGAATGGAGAAGTCCTGCTGGAGTACTATGCCTGCCCCCAGAACTCCGTGCAGGTCTCCTGCACGACGACACCGTTATCGCGGGCGCACACCTTAAAACTGAGATAGGTCCCTTCGGGGAAGTCGTAGTTCTTGTGGACGGTGGTCCCCGCACCGTTCGAGTTGTACAGGACGCCCGACCCGTAGTCCAAGGTTCCCCACGTGGCGTAGCAGCCGGCGCCGTCCTTGAGGTTGTCGTTCAGGTAGAAGTGGTCGCCGTACGACACGAACTGGAGGTCGCACACGGCGTCGGCGTATCGGCCCCAGGCCTGGCTCCAGGCCCTGCCGTTGGATCCCGCCCAGGCGGAGCCGGACAGGGCGAACGTCAAGCCCACGGTGCCGACTGCGACAGTGAGCACGGTCACGGTACGCTTGAGTACGGACATCGTTAAGTGCCTCCAGTTTAGGGAACCTCATCAACTGCTGCCACTGTGCGGCCTGACGCCACGTCAGGCTCAAATCGGCCGGCGGAGCTCCGTGCGGGCCTTACGCCTTGGTGGCAGGCAAAGCGACATCCCGTTCCGCGTCTGCACTGATGTCGTGCGCGGTGTGCACCGAGCCGGCGTCGGCGGCGGCCTTTGCGTCGGCGGCGACCAGGTCCGGGATGAGCAGTCCGTCGGGGAAGACGTGGCCCCACCTCCCGGGCGCCCTCCCCACGCGACGCCCCTGAGAAGGTGGAGTTCGCCGTTCACACTGCCTACTTGCAGAACCTCTGACACCACCGGCCCACGCGGCAGGGTAGGCCGCGTAAACCGCAGGGCCGCGTAGTCGTCAATCCTCGTATCTGGGCGGCCACGCGGGCTGCTCTCACGGTCGCTGTGGTGGGCGCCGACGCAGGACGGCGGAGGCGGAGGTGCCGGGGGCGGTGCCGGCCTGGACGGCGGCGTGGATGCGGTCGCCCTCCGGGTCCCGGTACAGCTCCGCCCGGAGCCACCAGGGCTTCAGGACGCCGCCGATCGTCTCGACGTCGGCCTCACCCATCTCCCGGTAGAACTCCATCCGCTGCGCCGGCGGCAGAGCTGCGGCGACGGCGTCCTGGGTGCGCGGGATGGCCTGCTGGCCCTCGGGGTGGGCTGTAGGGGTTGATGTGAATATCGCGTGCTCGGAATGACGCTCCCCGCCGGTCGGCGCCGACACGTGGGACACGGCCACCCGCAAGCGCTTCGCGAACGACCTCGACCACAGCCAGCTGATCGCGGTCTCCGCCTCCTCCAACCGTTCCAAGGGCGACCAGAGCCCGGACCAGTGGGCGCCTCCGAACGTCGACTTCCGGTGCACCTATTCGCGGGCCTGGATCAGTGTGAAGTACGAGTACACGCTGAACATCACCGGCCCGGAGAAGGACAAGCTCACCACCATGCTGGACACCTGCGACTGATGCACGCGCCCACCGAGCCGGCCCGGCTCCGCGACCAGGTCCTCGTCGGGCCCGGCGGCGCCATGACCGACCAAGTCGGCGTCATCACCGGCGACCTGACCGTCACCACCACCGCCCGCCCCGACAACCTCGCCGACATCACCATCGAGTACACCGGCGCCGAGGAGACCTACACCCTCACCGGCAGCCCGGTACCCATCCCCGCGGCCGGCCTGCAGGCCCTGCACAAGGAGGTGCTCGCCGCAGTCCGCGCCGGGCGCGCGGCGCAGGCTCCACGCTGACGAACCGCGGGTCCGGCACAGGAGTGGTGCCGGGCCGGACCCGCAGGCCTGGTCTGGGGCGGGGCACCAGCGTCAGAAACTGATCGACTGGGCGGGAGCGTCGGCGGGATCCCGCTCAGGCGGCAGCGCTCAGCAGTCCTCACCGACATCCGGCCGGTCATGCCGAACGCGTCCAACTCGCTGACCCGGGCCGCACCGACCAGGCCCTGGCCGCCCAGGTGGCGCTGACGGGCGAGCCAGGAGATCAGCTCCGCGTGCTTCGTCCTGTCGGTGGGGTCGAGATGGCCGTGCTGGACGTGGAACACCGCTGCGACCGCGTGCATCCGCTGCCACTCCACGGCCCGCGGGTTGAACGCCCGCAGCTTCACCGGCTGCAGGATCCGCGCCGCGTGCTGCTTGGCGTTGATCCGCAGCCACTCGACCAGCGACTCCACCGCCGCCGGCTGCTCGCCCTGCCGCCGGTCTCGTCGCTCTCCTCGGAGGCCGAGGTCGTGTACTGCTCCGCGCAGGCAAAAGCTCCTGCGTCAGACTCAGTGCTCCGTGGCCGTGTACAGGCCACGGCCGACCCGCTGTGCGCGGGAGGCCTTGACAAGCCGCTCCAGTGCGGTGCGCACGGCGTTGACGGCGTTCGGGGTGTCCTCGCGTCCCAGGGCCAGGGCCACGTCGCGGGCCCGAACCGGCTCACCTGCCGTGGCCAGGAAGTTCACGACGGCGTCCGCCGTACGGGATGCCTGCGGGGCTGCGGCAGCCTGCGGGGCCGGCTTCGCCTTGCCGGTCTTCCTCGCCCGGACGGGCTTGTCCGCCTCCGCTCGTTTCCTGCCGGTGACCGGACGCGCCTTGGCCGCGCCGCCGGTTCGGGCGCGCGGCACCTCGGCCTCGAACTGCTCGGCCGGCACGGGGCGCGCCTCCTCGACAGCCTCCGCCAGGACGGCGGGCGCCGGATGGAGCAGGGGCGCCGCCGCCAGCGAGCGCAGACTGTCCAAAGCGGCCCGCACCGCCTCCAGACGTCCGGTGACAGCGCTCAACTCACTCTCCAGACGCTCCTGCTGCTCCTGGAGCGCGGGAAGCTCGCGTTCCAACAGGGCGATGGTGGACTCGACGCCGTCACGCGTCTCGAATGTGGTGGTCATACCTACCTCGCTCATGGCTTCCGGATCCGACCGCCGCAGATGCGGTGGCACCCTCGGGGAAGGCATCGAGCAGAGCAGTCTACTGATCGGCCGGCTTGTTGTCGGTCAGCGAGGCGAGTTTCACATTGGCCTCTTCCTCGGCTGTCGCGAGGAAGAGGCGTCGGACTGGGCCAGCCGCTTGCCCACCGGTGCCGATCTGCGTAGGCGCCTCCCGTCGGAGACCCCGGCTGCCTGCAACTGTCCGGCTTGGTGTCAGGCTTCTGTCCGACAGGTCGGTGGTTTCTCAGTGGTCCGGGCCGCAGACGGCGCCGCCGGGTTGCCGGCGGGAGTACCGGACCCCGGCGGCCTGCGAGGTCGTCGGCTCGCTGCCGTCGGCAGGGGTGAGGGTGTAGGAGACCGTGATCGACCCCTCGGTGACGGAGTCCAGGACACCGTCCCAGGGGATGGTGAAGTCGACTGTGGTGGTGTCAGCGGTGATGTTCACGACGCCCTGGATGGTCGCGGCCGGGGTCTGCCCGGGAAAGTCGCCGCAGACCGTGACCTCGAAGGTGAGCTGGTCTCCGGTTTTGAAGGGCAGCTGGTCCACCCTGACGAGCACGCCGTTCCAGGGCTTCTGCCGACAGTTGATCCAGCCGACAGGCTCCTCGTAGGGGAATTCAGGGAGGTCGAGCTCGATCGACATGCGGGCTCCTGGTCATTGAAAGGCTGAGGCGGCAGGTCGGATTCCCGCCCCGCGACCATGGAACAAACGCCGGTTCGAAGACAGCCAGTCAGTGATCCGGGGCAGGAAGCGGGCCGACTTTGGTGATGATGCCGGTCCACCAGTCCGGTTGATCGGTGGACTGCCAAGAGACTTCCAGCTCTCGGTGAGTGATCTCCTCGGCCTTGAGACGCAGGGCAGCCTGGGCCAGTTCGGCATCGCAGGAGGGTGCGGGACGGTCGAGGAAGCCGTCGGCGAAACCACCCGGTGCTTCGAAGTGCACGGCGTACCGCCATTGGTCGGGCGTGCGGAACAGGACAAGCGTCTTCGGCGTTCCGAGCCCACGCCAGTACGGCTTCCTTCTCATTCCCATGAAAGAAGTATCGGGACGGCTGATCAGGCAGCGACAGCCAGGGGCCCACGTCAGCCGTCTACCGCGTGTGACAGGCGCAACCCGCTGGCCATGACAGCGGGTTGTTCATCTCATGACAGCCATCCCGCTGACACCACCCCACACACTCACAAGTAGTTCCGTTGTCCGAGCTGTTGCGCGGGTTTGAAAGGGCGTTAAGTCCGTTTCTGGTAGCGGCCTCGTTCGGGTTGGGTGAGGAAGCCTTGGCGAGTGAGGCGTCCGAGGCGGCTGCGGGTGATGTTTACGGACGCCTCGTCTGTGGGCATGCCGAGGAGTTCGTGCAGCTCGCGGGCTCGGAACACCTGATGGGG
>NZ_JBHVFE010000263.1:0-12278 GCF_042801945.1 Kitasatospora sp. NPDC057542 | reverse complement strand
GGCGTTCCCGCGCGGGGCGGGCGGGTCAGGATCCCGCCGCCACCGCAGCCCGCCGCCGTCGGCCCACCACGGCCGAGGCCGCCAGCACGATGGCTGCGGCGACCAGCGACAGGTACATCTGCTTGCGCCCGTCGGCGTCGGTGAACATGTACGCCATGACGAACCCGATCATGCCCATGGCCGTCCAGGTCAGGTACGGGTACAGCCACATCCGGACGGTGTGCCGCTCGGGCATCTCGCGCTCGATGATCTTGCGCATCCGCAGCTGGGTGGCGCAGATCACCAGCCAGACGAAGAGCGCGACGGCACCGGAGGAGTTGAGCAGGAAGGCGAACACGGTGTCCGGCGAGGTGTAGTTGAAGAAGACCGCGACGAAGCCGAAGACCACCGAGGAGAGGATCGCGACCCGCGGCACGCCGCGCGAGGTCACCGTGGCGAAGGCCTTGGGCGCGTCCCCGCGCTGACCGAGCGAGAAGGCCATCCGGGAAGCCGTGTACATCCCGGAGTTGAGGCAGGACAGCACCGCCGTCAGCACGATCACGTCCATCACCTGGCCGGCACCACTGATGCCGATGTGGTCCAGTACGGCCACGTACGGGCTCGCCTTGACGTCGGCGGAGTCCCACGGCAGCAGGGTGACCACCAGCAGGATCGATCCCAGGTAGAAGATCCCGATCCGCCAGATGACGCTGTTGGTGGCCTTGCTGACCGCCTTCTCCGGGTCCTCCGACTCGCCGGCGGCCAGGGTGACGATCTCGCTGCCCATGAAGGCGAACACCACGGTGAGCATGCCGGTGAACACCGCGCCCACCCCGTGCGGCAGGAAGCCGCCGTGGCCGGTGAGGTTGCTGGCGCCGACCGCGTGGGTGCCCGGCAGCAGGCCGAAGGCGGCGAGGGTGCCGATCACCAGGAACGCGGCGATCGCGACCACCTTGATCCCGGCGAACCAGAACTCGAACTCGCCGTAGGAGGCCACCGAGAAGAGGTTGGTGGAGGTCAGCACCGCCATGACTATCAGCGCCCAGCCCCACTGGGGCACGCCGGGCACCCAGTTGTTCAGGATCTTCGCGCCGGCCGTCGCCTCGACGGCCAGCACCACGACCCAGAAGAACCAGTAGAGCCAGCCGATGCTGAAGCCGGCCCAGCGGCCGAGCGCCCGGTCCGCGTACGCCGAGAACGAGCCGCTCTGGGGGTCGGCCGCGGCCATCTCGCCGAGCATCCGCATCACCAGGACGACCAGTGCGCCGGCCAGGGCGTAGGAGAGCAGGATGCCGGGGCCGGTGGTCGCGATGCCCGCGCCGGAGCCGACGAAGAGGCCGGCGCCGATCACGCCGCCGATGGCGATCATCGACAGGTGGCGGTTCTTGAGCCCGGCCTTCAGGTGGCCGTCGCCGCCGTGTCCGATCGGCCCCGGCTGGTGGGGGAGGCTCGTGGCCGCGGTGGGCTGGGTGGTGTCTGCACTCATCAGGTGCCCTGTGCCTTTCCAGCGCGGTCTGACCCTCGGCTCGTGGCACCGGAGGGTGGGGGACTGACCCGCGCATTGCGTCGCAACCTAACTTCTACGCCCGAGTATCGGAACAATTTTTTGGTAACTGTTCGCTCAACGGACATAAAAAGCCTGGTCAGGGTGGGTGGAAAGGTGGCATGGAAACCTCAAATCTGACGTGTCATCAGGATTCTGGGAGGTTGCCAAGCTCTGCTGGGCCTCAGATCGGCCGCCGGTGGCGGTCAGATCGGCCGGATGTCGAGGATGGTGATCGACGCCTCGTCCGCCGGTCGCCCGGTCAGTCGGGCGGAGAGGATCCGGGGGATGTCCTCCTCCTGCGAGTATCCGGGCAGCACGGTCACTTCCGCGCGCCGTACGCCGGGCTCGCCCAGGACCGCGTACGTCACCAGGTAGCCGTACCGCTCCGGCGGCGGTGTCCGGCCCCGGTCCTGCCGGCTCCGGGCGGTCATGCGCATCGACCTCCTCGGCCCATTGTCGGCGCGGTGTGGCCGATCCTCGCAAATCCAGGCACAGTGGGACTCTCGGGGCATGCCGCAGGAGCATCCCGAGCGTTCTCGGTGCCGGCCGGTTCCCGGCGCCGGTCAGGAGCGACCCCATGCAGACCACCTGGAAGGGGACGATCAGCTTCGGGCTGGTCAGCATCCCCGTCCACCTGTACTCCGCGACCCAGGAGCACGACGTCCCGCTGCACCAGGTGCACGCGAAGGACGGCGGGCGGGTGCGGATGAAGCGGTACTGCGAGCGGGAGGAGAAGGAGGTCCCGTACGCGGAGATCGCCAAGGGGTACGAGTCCCCCGACGGGCGGACCGTCACGCTCTCCGACGAGGACCTCGCCGACCTGCCGCTGCCCAGCAAGAAGATCATCGACGTGCTGGCCTTCGTGGAGGAGGGCGAGATCGACCCGCTGATGTTCTCCAAGGCCTACTACGTGGGCGTCGCCGACAAGGGCGCCGCCAAGCCGTACGCGCTGCTGCGCGACGCGCTCACCGAGTCCGGGCGGATCGCCGTCACCAAGATCGCGCTGCGTACCCGGGAGTCGCCCGCGGTGCTGCGGGTGCACGACAACACCCTGGTGCTCCAGACCTGCATCTGGCCCGACGAGGTCCGCCCGGCGGCCGGCATCGCGCCCGAGGGGGACGTCACCGTCCGGCCGCAGGAGCTCAAGATGGCGCGTTCCCTGATGGACACCCTCTCCGAGGACTTCGACCTCGCCCAGCTGCACGACGACTACCAGCAGGCGTTGCAGCAGGTGATCACCGCGCGGCTGGAGGGCGTCGAGGTCCCGCACGAGGAGGAGCCGGGCGAGGCCCCGGACAACGTGATCGACCTGATGGAGGCGCTGCGCAGCAGCCTCAGGCAGGCCAAGGGCGGGCGGAACGCCGGAGCCGGGCAGGCCGGCGCAGAGGAGGAGCCCGCTCCGCGCAAGCGTGCCCCGGCGAAGAAGAGCGCCCAGGCGGCCGGGAGGACCGCCGCGAAGACGGGCTCGAAGACCTCCGAGAAGACCTCCGGGAAGACCTCCGGGCAGGGCTCCGCGAAGAGTCCGGCGGCGAAGCGGACCGCCACCCGGAAGTCCTCGGCTCCCCGCAAGGCCTCCTGACCCCCCGGGTCAGGCCCTCCTCCCGTCCAGCCGTCCGGCATTGGAGGCGATCCCGATGGACCTGCTGACCTACAAGGAAATCGACGCCCGAACCGAGGCTGAACCCGAAGCCCGGCAGAACCGGGGCTTCGGGCACCGTGCCTGGCACTGGCTGCTCAGCCTCAGCCCCACCGTGGTGACGTTCATGATCGCGCTCTCGGTCGGCCTCGGCATGGTCGCCGCCCAGGTGAGCCTGCTGCCGGTGCTGGTGCCGATGGCGATCTTCTGGGGCCTGACGGTCATCGCGATGTTCGGCGTGATCGCCCGCTGGATGACGCCGGGGCCGGGCCGGCACCGGATGGCGTCCTGACCCGGCCGGGATGAGCCGGGGTCCGGGAGGGCTCAGCCGATCCACACCGTGGTGACGTTGCAGAACTCCCGGATCCCGTGCCCGGACAGCTCCCGCCCGAACCCGGAGCGCTTGACGCCGCCGAACGGCAGCGCCGGGTGGGAGGCCGTCATCCCGTTGAAGAACACCCCGCCGGCCTGGATGTCCCGGACGAAGCGCTCCCGCTCCGCCTCGTCGGTGGTCCAGACGTTGGCGCTGAGCCCGAACGGGGTGTCGTTGGCGACCGCCACCGCCTCGTCCAGGTCGGCCACCCGGTAGACGGTGGCGACCGGGCCGAAGGTCTCCTCCTGGTGGATCCGCATCGCCGGGGTGATGCCGGTCAGCACCGTCGGCTCGTAGAACCAGCCGGTGTCCCAGCCCTCCGGGCGCCCGCCGCCGCACTCCACCCGGGCGCCGCGGGTGCGGGCGTCCTCGACCAGCTCCTCCAGGTCGTCCCTGCCCTGCCGGCTGGCCAGCGGGCCGACGTCGGTGCCCTCGTCCATCGGGTCGCCGACCCTCAGCGCGCGCATCGCGTCGGCGAAGGCCGTGGTGAAGCGGTCGTACACGTCGGTGTGCACGATGAAGCGCTTGGCGGCGATGCAGGACTGGCCGTTGTTCTGCACCCGGGCCCGGACGGCGGTGCGCACCGCGGCGTCCAGGTCGGCGCTCGGCAGCACGACGAACGGGTCGCTGCCGCCCAGCTCCAGGACGGCCTTCTTCACCTCGTCCGCCGCGGTGGCCGCGACCGCCCGCCCGGCCGGCTCGCTGCCGGTGAGGGTGACGGCGGCGACCCGGCGGTCCCGGATCACGCCCTCGACCGCGCCCGAGCCGATCAGCAGGGTCTGGAAACAGCCCTCCGGGAAACCGGCCCGCCGGAACAGCTCCTCGATCGCCAGCGCGGTGCGCGGCACGTTGGACGCGTGCTTGAGCAGGCCGACGTTGCCCGCCATGAGGGCCGGCGCGGCGAACCGGATGACCTGCCAGAACGGGAAGTTCCACGGCATCACGGCCAGCACCGGGCCGAGCGGGCGGTACCGGACGTAGGCGCCGGTGGCGCCGGAGTCGGTGACGTCGGCCGGGGCCGGGTGCTCGTCGGCGAGCAGCGCCTCGGCGTTGTCCGCGTACCAGCGCATCGCCTTCGCGCACTTGGCGGCCTCGGCGCGGGCGGCGGTGAGCGGCTTGCCCATCTCCTCGGTCATGGTGCGGGCGACCGCCTCCTGGTCCTGGTCCAGCAGGTCGGCGGCGCGCCGCATCAGTTCGGCGCGGGCGGCGAAGGAGGTGTCGCGGTAGCTGTGGAAGGCGGCGTCGGCGCGGGCCAGCCGCCGCTCGATACCGGCCGCGTCGAGCGGTTCGAAGGTCTTGACGGTCTCGCCGGTCGCGGGGTTGACGCTGGCGATGGGCATGGGCGCTCCCAGGTGGGGTCAGGGTCCGGTGCGTCTACCCTCACACCCTCCCCGACCACCCGGCTCCGGGCACGCCATCGCGCGCCCGGCGTGTCCCGGCGGGCGCGCGGTCGGCTCCGGTCACTCCGGCAGCGACTCCACCCGGGCCGCAGCCTCCCGGGCCCGGGCCCCGGCCCTGGTCCGTGCGGCGGTGACCTGCCGGTTGGGGAAGCGGTGCAGGTACTCGGCCTCCAGCTCCCCGGTGCGCAGCGTGTGCCGCTTCAGCGCGTCCTCCGAGCCGTAGAGGAAGGTCTCGTGGCGCGTGCGGTGCAGCTGCTCCAGCTCGTGCAGGAGCGTGTCGTTGCCCAGGGCGTGCGGGGAGATGCCCGCGGGCCGGATGTGCGGGTCGTCGGCGTGCCGCATCTCGGTGCCTCCTCGGCGGAAGTCCCCTCCTACAGGGTGCCCGTCGGCCGCCGCCGGTGCACCCGTTTCGCTCGCGTGGTGAATCCACAAGAGGAGTTGTAAAAGGGCTGTTGTACAAGAGTCCTTGTGGATATCCTCCCGGCATGACCGAGAAGACGACCGAGAACACGACCGAGAAGACGGACGAACCGCGCGGCTTCCGGGAGATCTCCGACTCCCGGGTGCTCGCCTCCCTCACCCACCCGTTGCGCCGCCGCCTGCTCGACCTGCTCAAGGTGGACGGCCCGGCGACGGTCGGGCAGCTCGCGGAGCGCACCGGACAGGCGGTCGGCAACGTCAGCCACCACCTGAAGGTGCTGGCCGAGAGCGGGCTGATCGCCGAGGCGCCCGAACTCGCCCGGGACCGGCGCGAACGCTGGTGGCGGCTCGCCGACAAGGAACTCAGCTGGACCAGGGCCGACTTCGACGGCGACCCGGTCACCGAGGCCGTCGCGGACGCGGCCGGCTCGATCCTGCTGGAGCGTCAGGCCGAGCTGGTCCGCGAGTGGGGGGCGCGGCGCAGCGGCTATGCCCCCGAGTGGCGGGACGGCTGCTCGATCGCCACCCAGACCTGGCTGCGGCTCACCCCGGAGGAGGCCCGGGAACTGGCCGCGGACCTGCACGCGGTGATCCAGAAGTGGACGGACCGGCCGGTGCCGCAGGACGGGCAGGAGCGGGAGACCGTGCTCGCCTTCTCGCACAGCGTCCCGGCCCGGCCGTGACCGCCGCGACCGCCGTCCCGGCTGCCCGGGATCCCGAAGTCCGTTCACGCTGGGGCCTGTTCGCCGATCGGGACTTCCGGCTGCTGTGGGCCGGGGAGACCACCAGCCGGCTGGGCAGCAGCGTCACCTCCGTCGCCCTGCCGCTGGTCGCGGTGCTCGTGCTGGACGCCGGGCCGCTCGCCTCCGGCCTGCTGACCGGCGCGGTCTGGCTGCCCTCGCTGGTGCTCGGCCTGCCGGCCGGGGTGTGGGTCGGCCGGCTGCCCCGGCGGGCCGTGATGATCGTCTGCAACCTGGCTTCGGCCGCGCTGTTCGCGAGCGTGCCGGTGGCGGGCTGGACAGGGGTGCTCACCCTGGCGCAGCTGCTGGCCGTGGCCTTCCTGAGCGGGGTGGCCTCGGTGTTCTTCGGCGCCGCCTACCAGGCGTACCTGCCCGAGCTGGTGGCGCCGGAGGACCTGGTCGAAGGCAACGCCAAACTCCAGGGCAGCGGCTCGGCGGCCGAGGTCGTCGGGCGCGGGCTGGCCGGGCTGACCATCCAACTGCTGGGTGTGGCGGCCGGGTTGCTCGTCGACGCGGTGAGCTTCCTGGTGGCGGCCGGCACCCTGCTGCGGATCCGGTCCAGGCCGGAGCCGCCCGTGCCCCGGCGGGCGGACCTGCTCGGGCAGGTCCGGGAGGGGCTGTCCTTCCTGCTGCGCGACCCGTACCTGCGCGCCTTCCTGTGCTTCGGCGCGGCCGCGAACTTCGCGCTCATCGGCTACCAGTCGATCCTGGCGCTGTTCCTGGTCCGGGAGGCCGGGATCGCCCCCGGCTGGGTCGGCGGGCTCGCCTCCGCCGCCGCGGTCGGCGGCGTGCTCGGTGCGCTGGCGGCCCGCCCGCTCTGCCACCGGCTCGGAACGGCGCGTGCGGTACGGATCGTGCTGCTCACCGCCATGCCGTTCGGACTGCTGATGCCGCTGGCCGGGCCGGGCCCCGGGACGGCGCTCTACCTCCTCGGATCGCTCACGGTCACCGCGGCGGCGGTGTTCGTCAACGTGGTGCTCGGGAGCTTCCGGCAGTCCTACACCCCGCCCGAGCTGCTCACCCGGGTCGCGGCCGGCTCGATGTTCGCGGTCCAGGCGACCATCCCGCTCGGCGCCCTGACCGGCGGCACGCTGGGCGAGACGATCGGGCTGCGCGCCACCATGTGGGTGATGTCCGGCCTGCTCGTACTGGCCGGGGCGCTGCCGCTGCTCTCCCCGCTGCGCACCCGCCGGGAACTGCCCGCCGGGCCCCCGACGGGCAGCAGCTCATAGGATGGATCATTCCGTCACCTCCGGGTCCACCCGCTACCGCTGGACAGATCGCACATGCCGCTTCCCAAGGCCGAACTCCACCTGCACATCGAAGGCACCCTGGAGCCCGAACTCGCCTTCGAGCTCGCCGCCCGCAACGGCGTCGAGCTGCCGTACGCCGACACCGAGGCGCTGCGCGAGGCGTACTCCTTCAGCGACCTCCAGTCCTTCCTGGACCTCTACTACGCGCTGATGGCCGTGCTGCGCACCGAGGACGACTTCGCCGACCTCGCCGACGCCTACCTGGCCCGGGCCGCCGAGCAGGGCGTGCGGCACGCGGAGATCTTCTTCGACCCGCAGGCGCACACCGCGCGCGGAGTGCCGCTGGCCGTGGTGGTGGACGGGCTGAGCAGGGCGCTGGAGCGCAGCGAGGAGCGGCACGGCATCAGCACCCAGCTGATCATGTGCTTCCTGCGGGACGAGTCCGCCGAGTCCGCGCTGGAGACCTTCGAGGCCGCCCGCCCGTACTTCGACCGGATCGCCGGCATCGGCCTGGACTCCGCGGAGGTCGGCCACCCGCCGGTGAAGTTCCGCGAGGTGTACCGCCGGGCCGCCGAGGCCGGGCTACGCCGGGTCGCGCACGCGGGCGAGGAGGGCCCGGCCGCGTACATCACCGAGGCGCTGGACGTCCTCGGCGTCGAGCGGATCGACCACGGGCTGCGCTGCCTGGAGGACGGCGAGCTGGTCGCCCGCCTGGTGCGCGAGCAGATCCCGCTGACCCTCTGCCCGCTCTCCAACGTCCGGTTGCGCTGCGTCGACACCCTCGCCGACCACCCGCTGCGCGAGATGCTGGAGGCCGGCCTGCTGGTCACCGTCAACTCCGACGACCCGGCGTACTTCGGCGGCTACGTGGAGGACAACTTCCGCGCCGTGCGCGAGGCCCTCGCCCTCGACCAGGAGACCCTGCGCCGACTGGCCGCGAACTCCTTCCGCGCCTCGTTCATCGACGACCGGCGGCGGGCCGAACTCCTGGCGGAGGTCGAGGAGTTCACCTTCTGATCGGCGGGGACGCGCCCGCCGTGGCGGCCCGCCGCCCTTCCCCGTCGAAACGGGAGGGCGGCGGGACGGGGGTCAGATCAGGGTGCTCCAGTAGTACCAGAAGCGGTTGAGGACCAGCAGCGCGATCACCGCGTACCACAGGGCCGGGACGACCCAGTGGTAGCGGGCCGCCTCGCGGACGACCGCCCGCAGCCGCGGGCCCACCGGGATCACGCCCGTGCGCAGGTTGTGCAGCGTGGTGTACCAGAACAGCGGGATCACCGCGGCCCACACCACCATGCAGTACGGGCAGAGCGCGCCGATCCGGTACAGCGCCTGGTACATCAGCCAGGTCACGAAGCCGACCCCGAACACCGTCCCGGCCTGCAGGCCGAGCCAGAACCAGCGCCGGTACGCCGCCCCGGAGAGCAGCCCGGCGCCGACCGCGACGACGACCCCGAAGGCGACCAGTCCGATCAGGGAGTTGGGGAAGCCGAAGGCCTCGGCCTGCTCGCTGCGCATGATCGAACCGCAGCTGATGATCGGATTGATGTTGCAGTTGGGGACGTAGGACGGGTCCTGCAGCAGCCGGATCTTGTCCAGGGTGAGGACCGTCGAGGCGAACAGGCCGACCGCGCCGCCGATCAGCAGCAGCCAGGCGAACGGGCGGCTCGCGCCGTAGGTGGGCCGTGCGGCGGGGGAACCGGCCGTCATCCGGTCACCTGCTTGACCATCGCGGTGAACTGCTCGGGGGCGACGGCCTTGCCGCCGGTCAGGACGTCCAGCTTCTTGCCGTCCAGCTTGACGGTCGGGGTGCCGGTGACGTCGCTCTTGTTGAACTCCTCGTTGACCTTGGCCGCCCACGGCGCGTAGGTGCCGTCCTGGACGGCCTTGACGAAGCCGTCGGTCTTCAGGCCGGGCACCTGGCCTGCCAGGTCCAGGATGTGGTTGACGTCGCCGAAGGCGTCGCTGCGCTCGTCCGGCTGGTTGGCGTACAGCACGTCGTGGAACGCCTTGAACTTGTCCACGCCCTCGTTCAGCGCGGCGCCGGCCGCGGCCAGCGCGGTGCGCGAGCCCTTGCCGCCGAGGTTGTTGTCCAGGAACGTCGCCAGGTGGTACTCGACCTTGTACGTGCCGTCGTCGGCGAGTTGCTGGATCGCCTTGCCGGTGGTGGTCTCCAGCTGCTCGCAGAACGGGCAGCGGAAGTCCTCGTAGACATCCAGGGTGTGCGGGGCGTCGGCCCTGCCGTAGGTGATCACGGTGCCGTCGGTGCCGCTCGCGTTGGCCGGGACGACCAGCGGGCCGTTCGCGGCGTTCGAACCGGAGCCGGAGGAGCCGCCGACGGCGAACGCCACGCCCGCCGCGAGGGCGAGCACGGCGACGGAGGCGCCGCCGACCACCACCCGGCGGCGGATCCGGTCGGAGCGCTCGGCCTGGGCGCGGGCGACGCGCATGCGCTCGGTGGCGGAGGTCTTCTTGTCGGTCTTGCGGGTGTTGCTCATGGGGTGTCGTCCTGTGCTCTCGGGCGTACGGGGAGACGCGCGGCCGGGCGGGGCCTGCGCGAGGGGAGAGAGACAGCCGGCTGGGCGGGCGGGAGGCCTGCGGGCTCAGGCGGCCAGGGCGAACACCGGCGGACCGCGCCGGACGGCCGGGCGGACGACGACGTCCTCGGCGGGGACCAGCGACCGGCTGGCCCGGGGGAACGGCGCCCGCGCCGGCGGACGGGCCGGCAGCGGAGCGACGAGCAGCCGCAGCCAGCGGGCGGCGGCGGGCAGGTGGCGGTGCAGGAACTCGCCCAGCATCCGGACGGTCCCGGCCAGGCAGCACAGCGCGGCGTCCGCGCGGCGCAGCCAGTAGGCGCCGGCCAGCGCGATCACCGTGTGCAGCAGCAGGATCAGCAGCACGCCGGTCTGCGGGGAGACGCCGTGGCCGAGCAGGAAGCCGCCGAGCGAGCCGCCGCCGCACAGCAGCGGCTGGAGGCCGTGCCCGGCGCCGGGCGGCAGCGAGGGACAGGTGCTCTGCGCGAGGTCGAACAGCGCGCCGGCGCCCAGCTCCAGCGGCAGGAACACCGCCGCGATCGCCGGGTAGCCGCGCTCGCGGCCGGCCGGCGCGAAGGCCACCGCGAAGACGGCGGCCGAGGCCAGCAGCATCGGGCCGACCGGCAGCGCGCGGCCGGTGACGAGCACCTGTCCGAGCCCGGCGAGCAGGACGACCAGCGCGGCGAAGACCGCCGCACGGAGCGTCCTGGTGGCCGGGCCGATGTCCATGGGACCCGAGTCTGCCACAGGTCGAAACCGGAACGGCCTGCCGGGCGGCGAGCTGTGAAGAGCCTCACCACCCGCGCTGAGCTGGGCTTATGCGGAACTTACGGGCGGCCGCCGGAGGCCGGCGGGGTGTCGTCGGGTGCCGCGGGGTGGCCGTCGGCGGCGTTCACCCGCGCCTCCACCAGCTCCCGGAAGTGGTCCAGGTCCTCGCGCACCGCCCGCTCGATCGCCCCGGCCAGGGCGAAACCGCGCGGCCCGCCGAACTCCCGGTGCACCGCCTCCGGGTCGTACTCCACCCGGATCTGCACCCGGGTGTGCCGGGCGTCGAGCGGCATCAGCGCGAAGGCGCCGTGCAGCCGGAGGACGTCCAGGGTCCGCCAGGCCATCACCCGGCCCCGGCCGCGGTCGGTGATCTCGGCGTCGACCGAGCGCTCGGCCCCGTCGATCTCCACCCCGAGGTGCGCGAGGTTCCGGCCGTGCGGGTGGGCGCTGCGGACGCCTTCGACGAACTGCGGATACTCGTGCACCCGGTGCAGCTGCTCCCAGGCGGCGAGGACGGGGACGGCGATGTCGATCTGTTCCTCAAGGGTGCTCATGGTGCGCGGCACCTCCCTCCGTCCCCAGCCTGCGCCTCGGGCCGGGGACGGGCAAAGCGGCGGGTGAGGGTGGAGCGGTGGGGCAGTGGGACGACCGGGGCGGCGGCGAGGTGGTGAGGGGGACGGCAAAGGGGCCCGGACGAGGGCGGGGCGGCGGGGCGAGCGCGCGCGGTCGGCGGCGGGCCGGGGGAGACTGGGCGCATGCCGGAGCTGCCCGAGGTCGAGGCGCTGAGCGCCTTCCTGTCCGAGCGGCTGACCGGGCGTGTGATCGCCCGGGTGCAGCCGGTGGCGATCAGTGCGCTGAAGACGTACGACCCTCCGGTGACGGCGCTGGAGGGGCGGACGGTCGGTCCGGTGACCAGGCGCGGCAAGTTCCTGGACATCGAGGCCGAGGGGCTGCACCTGGTGGTCCACCTGGCCCGGGCGGGCTGGCTGCGCTGGAAGGACAGCCTGCCCGCCGAGCCGCCGCGGCCGAGCCCGCGCAACCCGCTGGCGCTGCGGCTGCGGCTGGCGGGCGAGGTGGGGGACGGCTTCGACCTCACCGAGGCCGGCTCGAAGAAGGGGCTCGCGGTCCACCTGGTGCGGGACCCGGCCCAGGTGCCGGGCGTGGCCCGGCTCGGCCCGGACCCGCTGGACCCGGCCTTCGCCCTGGCGGACTTCGCCGCCCTGCTGCGCGACGACCGGCGCCGGATCAAGGGCGTGCTGCGGGACCAGAGCGTGCTGGCAGGGGTGGGCAACGCCTACTCGGACGAGGTGCTGCACGCGGCCCGGATGTCGCCGTACAAGCCGGCCGCGAGCCTGACCGAGGACGAGGTGGCCCGGCTGTACGAAGCGCTCGGCGGCACGCTGCGCGAGGCCGTGGAGCATGCGCGCGGGCTGCCGGCGGAGGAGCTGAAGGCGGAGAAGAAGCTCAGGCTGCGGGTACACGGCCGGACCGGTCAGCCCTGCCCGGTGTGCGGGGACACCATCCGCGAGGTGTCCTTCGCGGACTCCTCGTTCCAGTACTGCCCGACCTGCCAGACCGGTGGCAAGCCGCTGGCGGACCGGCGGCTGTCGCGGCTGCTGAAGTGACGCC
>NZ_JBHVFE010000262.1:0-12295 GCF_042801945.1 Kitasatospora sp. NPDC057542 | reverse complement strand
GGCCGACAGTCCGGAGTCCGGACTGCCGGCCCAGTGCCGTTCGCGTTCCCGGTGCGGGCTGTCACCCGGCCGAGGGGAATCCAGCAAGGGCCGAACCGCCGTTCCCGAGCGGGCCGTTGTCGTCCGTGGGGGAGGAGCGCGTTGGCTCCGGCCGATCGCCGCGTGGCACACTGCCGATGCGCTTCGACGAGTGGTGGCGGAAACCGTGGCGCCGCCCGGAGCCGGTCATGACGAGATCGTCAACTCACACAAGTAGGGAAGTGTCTCGGTGCAGCCGCTGATCGACTCTGCCCGCACGTCCGACGGGCCGGACCGGGGTGAGGACGGCGGCACGAACGCGCCCGGCACCCCGGCCGTGCCGGCCCGGCTGCGGGCGCTGGCCGCCCACCGCTGGTTCTGGCCGGTGGCCCTGCTGCTCGGGTACGGCGGACAGGTGGCGTTCCGCCTGGTGCTGTCGATCCACAACTACTTCCCGTCGGTGCACGCCGACGAGGACTCCTACCTGGTGATAGCGCGGGTGCTGGCCGGCCGGCCGACGACCGAGATGCCGGTCGGGGTGGTGATCCCCGGCGGGTACCCGCTGCTGATCTCGCCGGCGCTGCGGATCGCCGACAACCCGGCCACCGCGTACCACCTGGTCATGGTCATCAACGCGGTGCTCAACGCGCTGGTGTTCCCGCTCGCCGTGGCGGCGGCGCGCCGGGTGGGCCTCTCCCGGCCGCAGGCGTACCTGGTGGGCACCGCCGTGGCCCTGGTGCCGCCGGTGATCTTCTACTCCCAGTTCGCCATGTCGGACACCGTGCTCCCGGTGCTCCTGCTGGCCTGGCTGATCGCGATGCACGGCTGGCTCTCGCCCGGTTCGACGCGCCGCCGCGCGCTGTACGCGGCGGGGACGGGCCTGGCGGCGGGCTACACGTTGGCCACCCACGACCGCGGCGGCGTGGTCGTGGTGCTGACCGCGCTGGTCCTGGTCGTGGTGCTGGTCCTCGGCTGGGCGCCGCGGCTCGCCTCGCTGGCCGGCGTCGGTGCGCTCGGGGCGTCGTACCTGGGCGCGAAGCTGCTGGCCGGCTTCGTCGAGAGCCAGTTCAAGGACGTGCCGCCGAGCGACGTCGGCAACAAGGTCTTCGAGAACCTTGAGGACAGCAAGTACATCGGCACGATCATCGCCCGCACCTTCGGGCAGCTGTGGTACTTCATGACCTCCACGTACGGCTTCGGGGCGATCGCCCTGGTGCTGTGCGTGGTGGTCGTGTTCCGGCGCCGGTACCCGGTGGCCGAGCGGGTGGTGGCCTTCACCATGGTGGCCATGCTGTTCGGCACCGCGCTGGCCTCCGCGGCCGGCCTGGCGGACAACAACCGGACCGACAACTGGGTGTACGCCCGGTACTGCGCGGTGCTGGTGCCGCTGTTCCTGGTGATCGGCCTGGCCGCGCTGTTCCGGGCCGGGGTCCGTGCGCTGCTGTGGATGGCGCTGGTCGGCACGGTGGTGATCGGCGTCATCCAGGTGTCGGTCGGGTCGTACGCGGGTGCCGAGCTCAAGCTCTGGGTCAGTCCGTGGACGGTGCCGGACGCCATGTTCCTGGCTTCGAGCTGGGAGGGCCTGCACATGGTCCGTACGAGCTTCGGCGCGCTGGCGGTGCTGGCCGCCTGCCTGCTGCTGCGGGTGGCCGGCGGGCGCCGGGTGGTCGCCGCGCTGGTGGCCTGCGTGGCGCTGTTCGCCGCCTACGCGACGATCGCCGTCACCGACAACGTCTCCGGACCGCATGCCAAGGAGCGCAAGTACCAGGCGGTCGGAGTGGCCAAGGAGGCGGGCCTGCGCAAGGGCGACAACGTCGTCCTGGACATGGACCTCGACTGGGACGCCCGGATGGCGATGGCCTACGAGGTCTACTGGGGCCGGGTCTGGTCGGACGACCTGAAGGACGGCTCCAACCCGCCGGAGAAGGCCACCGCGTACCTGGCCGGCTGGTACAAGGGTGCCCTGCCGCAGGACAGCTGGCCGGACCCGAGGCCCGGCTGGCACATCGCGAAGTACAACAAGGACCGCAACTGGGTGCTCTGGCGCAAGGACTGACCGGGGTCGTCACCCCATCGGGGCCGGTGAGGAACGCCTCACCGGCCCCGATTGGCATCCGGGCTGCTCCATGTGGCAGTATGTCCAAGTTGCTCGGTTGAGTGCCGATGCTGCGCGCCTCCCGCCGGGAGGACCGGAAGCGAGTCCCATGTACTCGTCGTTCCCGTGATGGCCGTCAAGCGTGAGTTCTACGCCACGGCAGCTGCGGGGCGAAAGTACGGGAATCTTCCGGGAAGCGTATGCGGGGCCTCGGCCCGGCGCCCCCCACCCCGAAAGTTCGAAACCGACGAAGTGCTTCGCCGGTTTTTTGCAAGCGCGAGTGCGACACGCCCGAGCGCGGGGGTCGGAGGGGGAGTCGTGCAGTGACTAAGGACAAAGGACTACTGAGTAGCCATGGCGGGACAGAAGATCCGCATCCGGCTCAAGGCCTACGACCACGAGGTCATCGACTCCTCGGCGAAGAAGATCGTCGAGACGGTGATCCGTACTGGTGCGCAGGTCGCGGGCCCGGTGCCGCTGCCCACTGAGAAGAACGTGTACTGCGTCATCCGCTCGCCGCACAAGTACAAGGACTCGCGCGAGCACTTCGAGATGCGTACTCACAAGCGTCTGATCGACATCCTCGACCCCACGCCGAAGACGGTTGACTCGCTCATGCGTCTCGACCTGCCGGCGGGCGTCGACATCGAGATCAAGCTCTGAGAGGCGCACCGAAGATGGCTAAGCAGATTAAGGGCATCCTGGGCGAGAAGCTCGGCATGACCCAGGTCTGGGACGAGAACAACCGGGTCGTCCCGGTGACCGTCGTCAAGGCCGGGCCGAATGTCGTGACCCAGGTCCACACCGCCGACAGCGCGGCCGGCTACAGCGCCGTCCAGCTCGGCTTCGGCGAGATCGACCCCCGCAAGGTGAACAAGCCCCTCGCGGGCCACTTCGCCAAGGCCGGTGTCACCCCGCGCCGCCACCTGGTCGAGATCCGTACCTCGGACGCGTCCGAGTACACCCTGGGCCAGGAGATCACCGCCGAGCTGTTCGAGGCGGGTGTCAAGGTCGACGTGACCGGCACCTCCAAGGGCAAGGGCTTCGCCGGTGTCATGAAGCGTCACAACTTCAAGGGTCTCGGCGCCGGTCACGGCACCCAGCGCAAGCACCGCTCGCCCGGTTCCATCGGTGGCTGCGCCACCCCGGGCCGTGTGTTCAAGGGCCTGCGCATGGCTGGTCGGATGGGCCACGAGCGTGTGACCACCCAGAACCTGACCGTGCACGCGGTCGACGCGGAGAAGGGTCTGCTGCTCATCAAGGGCGCCGTCCCGGGCCCGAACGGCGGCCTCGTCCTCGTCCGCACCGCGGCGAAGGGGCTGTGAAGGATATGAGCACCATTGACATCCTGTCGCCGGCTGGCGACAAGACCGGCAGCGTCGAGCTGCCGGCCGAGATCTTCGACGCGAAGGTCAGCGTTCCGCTGATGCACCAGGTCGTCGTGGCGCAGCTCGCTGCGGCCCGTCAGGGCACCCACAAGACCAAGACTCGCGGCGAGGTTCGTGGCGGCGGCAAGAAGCCGTACCGCCAGAAGGGCACCGGCCGCGCCCGTCAGGGCTCGACCCGTGCGCCGCAGTTCGCCGGCGGTGGCGTCGTGCACGGTCCCGTGCCGCGCGACTACTCGCAGCGGACCCCGAAGAAGATGATCGCCGCCGCCCTGCGCGGTGCGCTCACCGACCGGGCCCGCCACAACCGCATTCACGTCGTCACCGGCGTGACCGCGACCGAGGCGCCGTCGACCAAGGCCGCCAAGGGCCTGTTCGGCAAGATCACCGACCGCAAGAACGTCCTCCTGGTCGTCGAGCGCGAGGACGAGCTGGGCCTGAAGTCCGCTCGCAACCTGCCGAACGTGCACATCCTGGACGCCGGTCAGCTGAACACCTACGACGTGCTCGTCTCCGACGATGTGGTCTTCACCCAGGCCGCCTTCGAGCGTTTCGTGGCCGGTCCGGCCGCGTCCGCCAAGGCCGTTGCCGCTGAGGGCGAGCTCGAAGGGAGCGCCGCCTGATGAGCGACGTTACGAGCAAGACGTTCACGGACCCCCGTGACGTCCTGGTGAAGCCGGTCATCTCGGAGAAGAGCTACTCGCTCCTCGACGAGAACAAGTACACGTTCATCGTGTCGCCGGGCGCCAACAAGACCCAGATCAAGCAGGCCGTCGAGGCGGTCTTCTCGGTCAAGGTCGAGGCTGTCAACACGATCAACCGTCAGGGCAAGCGCAAGCGCTCCAAGACGGGCTTTGGCAAGCGCAAGGACACCAAGCGCGCCATCGTGACGCTGGCCGAGGGCAACCGCATCGACATCTTCGGTGGTCCGGTCTCCTGAATCAGGAGATCGTGATCGTCGATTAGGACGAGGACGAGAGAGCCAAATGGGCATCCGCAAGTACAAGCCGACTACGCCGGGCCGTCGTGGCTCCAGCGTGGCCGACTTCGTAGAAATCACGCGGTCCACCCCGGAGAAGTCGCTGGTTCGCCCCCTGCACAGCAAGGGCGGCCGCAACAACGCCGGTCGTGTCACCGCTCGCCACCAGGGTGGCGGTCACAAGCGCGCCTACCGCGTGATCGACTTCCGTCGTCACGACAAGGACGGCGTGCCGGCCAAGGTCGCGCACATCGAGTACGACCCGAACCGCACCGCGCGCATCGCGCTCCTGCACTACGCGGACGGCGAGAAGCGCTACATCATCGCGCCGCGCGGCATCGCGCAGGGTGACCGGATCGAGAACGGCGCTGGCGCCGACATCAAGCCGGGCAACAACCTGCCGCTGCGCAACATCCCGGTCGGTACCACCATCCACGCGGTGGAGCTGCGTCCCGGTGGCGGTGCCAAGCTGGCCCGCTCGGCCGGCTCCGGCATCCAGCTGCTGGCGCGTGAGGGCAAGATGGCGCACCTGCGCATGCCCTCCGGTGAGATCCGCCTGGTCGACGCGCGCTGCCGCGCCACCGTCGGCGAGGTCGGCAACGCGGAGCAGTCGAACATCAACTGGGGCAAGGCCGGCCGTATGCGCTGGAAGGGCGTCCGCCCGACCGTGCGTGGTGTGGCCATGAACCCGATCGACCACCCGCACGGTGGTGGTGAGGGTAAGACCTCCGGTGGTCGCCACCCGGTCTCGCCGTGGGGTAAGCCCGAGGGCCGTACCCGTCGCCCGAACAAGGCGTCGGACAAGCTCATCGTGCGCCGCCGCAAGACCAACAAGAAGCGCTAGGAGCAGGTCAGATGCCGCGCAGTCTCAAGAAGGGCCCCTTCATCGACGGCCACCTCATCAAGAAGGTGGACGTTCAGAACGAGGCGGGTACCCAGAACGTCATCAAGACCTGGTCCCGTCGTTCCGTGATCTCGCCGAGCATGCTCGGTCACACGATCGCGGTTCACGATGGCCGTAAGCACGTCCCGGTGTTCGTCACCGAGTCGATGGTCGGCCACAAGCTCGGCGAGTTCGCTCCGACCCGCACCTTCCGTGGCCACGTGAAGGAAGACCGGAAGTCGAAGCGTCGCTAAGCCTGAGCTTGCGCGCCAAAAAGACTCAATGACTTACTCCATTAAGGGGACAACCATGGAAGCCAGGGCACAGGCGCGGTACATCCGCGTGACGCCCATGAAGGCCCGCCGCGTGGTGGACCTCATCCGTGGCATGAATGCCACGGAGGCCCAGGCCGTCCTGCGTTTCGCTCCGCAGGCCGCCACCGTGCCGGTCGGCAAGGTGCTCGACAGCGCCATTGCCAACGCCGCGCACAACTACAACCACTCCAACGTGGACGACCTCTACATCTCCGAGGCGTACGTTGACGAGGGCCCGACCCTGAAGCGGTTCCGTCCGCGTGCCCAGGGCCGCGCCTACCGGATCCGCAAGCGGACCAGCCACATCACCGTGGTCGTCAGCAGCAAGGAAGGGACCCGGTAATGGGCCAGAAGGTTAACCCGCACGGGTTCCGCCTCGGCATCAGCACGGACTTCAAGTCCCGCTGGTACGCCGACAAGCTGTACAAGGACTACGTCAAGGAAGACGTTGCCATTCGTCGCATGATGACGAAGGGCATGGAGCGCGCCGGCATCTCCAAGGTCGAGATCGAGCGCACCCGCGACCGCGTCCGCGTCGACATCCACACCGCCCGCCCCGGCATCGTCATCGGTCGCCGTGGCACCGAGGCCGACCGCATCCGCGGCGACCTCGAGAAGCTGACCGGCAAGCAGGTCCAGCTGAACATCCTCGAGGTCAAGAACCCCGAGCTGGACGCCCAGCTCGTGGCTCAGGGCGTCGCGGAGCAGCTGTCCTCCCGCGTCTCCTTCCGCCGTGCCATGCGCAAGTCGATGCAGGGCACCATGAAGTCCGGCGCCAAGGGCATCAAGGTCCAGTGCTCCGGTCGTCTCGGCGGCGCCGAGATGAGCCGTTCGGAGTTCTACCGCGAGGGTCGCGTGCCGCTGCACACCCTGCGTGCGAACGTCGACTACGGCTTCTTCGAGGCCAAGACCACCTTCGGCCGCATCGGCGTGAAGGTCTGGATCTACAAGGGCGACGTCAAGAACATCGCCGAGGTCCGCGCTGAGAACGCCGCTGCCCGCTCGGGCAACCGCCCGGCCCGTCCCGAGGGTGGTCGTCCCGCCCGCGGTGGCGAGCGTCGTGGTGGCGAGCGCGGTGGCCGTGGCCGTCGTCCCGCCGCTGCCGAGGCCCCCGCGGCCCCGGCCGTCGAGGCTCCGGCTGCCGAGAACACCGGAACGGAGGCCTGACCCCAATGCTGATCCCCCGTAGGGTCAAGCACCGCAAGCAGCACCACCCGAAGCGTCGTGGCGCTGCCAAGGGTGGCACCGAGCTGGCGTTCGGCCAGTTCGGCATCCAGGCCGTCACCCCGGCCTACGTGACGAACCGTCAGATCGAGTCGGCTCGTATCGCGATCACCCGTCACATCCGCCGTGGCGGCAAGGTCTGGATCAACATCTACCCGGACCGCCCGCTCACCAAGAAGCCGGCCGAGACCCGCATGGGTTCCGGTAAGGGTTCGCCGGAGTGGTGGATCGCGAACGTGCACCCGGGTCGGGTCATGTTCGAGCTGTCGTACCCGAACGAGAAGATTGCGCGCGAGGCGCTCACCCGTGCCGCGCACAAGCTTCCGATGAAGTGCCGGATCGTCCGGCGCGAGGACGGTGAAAGCTGATGTCGGCCGCTACCAAGGCTGCTGAGCTTCGTCAGCTGGACAACGAGGCCCTCGTTGCCAAGCTTCGCGAGGCCAAGGAGGAGCTGTTCAACCTCCGCTTCCAGGCGGCGACCGGGCAGCTCGACAACCACGGACGGCTGAAGCTCGTCCGTAAGGACATCGCGCGGATCTACACCCTGATGCGCGAGCGCGAGCTGGGCATCGAGACGGTGGAGAACGCCTGATGACTGAGAACACCAACGAGACGCGCGGTTTCCGCAAGACCCGTGAGGGTCTCGTCGTCAGCGACAAGATGGACAAGACCGTCGTCGTCGCCGTCGAGGACCGCGTCAAGCACGCTCTGTACGGCAAGGTCATCCGCCGTACGAACAAGCTGAAGGCGCACGACGAGCAGAACGCGTGCGGCGTGGGCGACCGGGTCCTCCTGGCGGAGACCCGCCCGCTGTCCGCGACGAAGCGCTGGCGCGTCGTCGAGATCCTCGAGAAGGCCAAGTAACGAAGCCGATGTGGTACGGCCGTATGTGCAGCGGGTCCCTGCGGGACGCCGGTGTGAGCAGCGGCCGGCCCGTCGACTCTCGTTGACGATCAGGAGAAAGCTGTGATCCAGCAGGAGTCGCGACTGCGTGTTGCCGACAACACTGGTGCCAAGGAGATCCTTTGCATCCGTGTTCTCGGTGGCTCCGGTCGCCGCTACGCCGGAATCGGGGACGTCATCGTCGCGACCGTCAAGGACGCGATCCCCGGTGGCTCGGTGAAGAAGGGTGACGTCGTCAAGTGCGTCGTCGTCCGTACCGTCAAGGAGCGTCGTCGTCCGGATGGCTCGTACATCCGCTTCGACGAGAACGCCGCTGTCGTGCTCAAGAACACTGAGGGTGACCCCCGTGGCACCCGCATCTTCGGCCCGGTCGGCCGCGAGCTGCGCGACAAGAAGTTCATGAAGATCATCTCGCTGGCGCCGGAGGTGCTCTAACCCATGGCGAACAGCATGAAGATCAAGAAGGGTGACCTGGTCCAGGTCATCACCGGCAAGGACAAGGGCAAGCAGGGCAAGGTCATCCAGGCCATGCCGGCTGAGAACAAGGTCCTCGTCGAGGGTGTCAACCGGGTCAAGAAGCACACCAAGCCGGGTCCGGGTACCCAGGGTGGCATCGTGACCGTCGAGGCCCCGGTGCACGTCTCCAACGTCCAGCTGGTCGTGGAGAAGGACGGCAAGAAGGTCGTCACCCGCGTCGGCTACCGCTTCGACGACCAGGGCAACAAGATCCGCGTTGCCAAGCGAACCGGTGAGGACATCTGATGTCTGAGACGACTGTTGAGAAGGTGGCCCCCCGCCTCAAGGAGCGTTACAACTCCGAGATCAAGGGCCAGCTGAACGAGCAGTTCAAGTACGAGAACGTCATGCTGATCCCCGGCCTGGTCAAGGTCGTGGTCAACATGGGTGTCGGCGAGGCTGCCCGTGACAGCAAGCTGATCGAGGGCGCGATCCGCGACCTGACCGCCATCACCGGTCAGAAGCCGGCCGTGACCAAGGCTCGCAAGTCCATCGCGCAGTTCAAGCTGCGCGAGGGCCAGCCGATCGGCACGCACGTCACCCTCCGTGGTGACCGCATGTGGGAGTTCCTGGACCGTCTGGTGTCGCTGGCTCTGCCGCGTATCCGCGACTTCCGTGGTCTCTCCCCGAAGCAGTTCGACGGCCGTGGCAACTACACCTTCGGTCTGACCGAGCAGGTTATGTTCCACGAGATCGACCAGGACAAGGTCGACCGTCAGCGCGGTATGGACATCACCGTCGTGACCACCGCTCAGACCGACGACGAGGGCCGGGCGCTCCTGCGCGCTCTGGGCTTCCCGTTCAAGGAGGCGTGAGCCAATGGCGAAGAAGTCCCTCATCGCGAAGTCCGAGCGCAAGCCGAAGTTCGGCGTCCGGGCCTACACCCGGTGCCAGCGCTGCGGCCGTCCGCACTCGGTGTACCGCAAGTTCGGCCTGTGCCGTGTCTGCCTCCGTGAGATGGCGCACCGCGGCGAGCTGCCGGGCGTGACCAAGAGCTCCTGGTAATCCGGGCGCTTTAGGCACACAGCGACGCAGAGGTGCCCGATCCCACACCGGCCCGTTTTGGGCCTGCCGTACGGATTCCCGTAAGGTAGTGGGGTCGGGCCCCCTGCCGCGGCTTCCCCATGGATGTCCGTGGTCCTCTTCTGGGAGGGCTCGCACCCAGTCTTACTACGTCGTAGGTCCCCTGCGCTTGTGCCCCTGACGGACTCGGAAGAGTGCGGAAGGGGGACCTGGTGCGGAGAAACCACGGCGAGAGAGGCCTGAGGCCATCATGACCATGACCGACCCCATCGCAGACATGCTCACGCGTCTGCGTAACGCGAACTCGGCGTACCACGACACCGTGGCGATGCCGGCCAGCAAGATCAAGGCGCACGTCGCCCAGATCCTGCAGCAGGAGGGGTACATCTCCTCCTACAAGGTTGAGGAGCCCGTTGAGGGCGAGGTCGGCAAGAAGCTGACCATCGAGCTCAAGTTCGGCCCCAACCGTGAGCGCTCCATCGCCGGCATCAAGCGCATCAGCAAGCCGGGTCTGCGCGTTTACGCAAAGTCCACCAACCTGCCGAAGGTTCTCGGCGGCCTGGGCGTGGCGATCATCTCCACGTCGTCCGGCCTCCTGACCGACAAGCAGGCCGCCAAGAAGGGCGTAGGCGGAGAAGTTCTCGCCTACGTCTGGTAATTCGGGAAACGGAGGTACAGCAATGTCGCGCATTGGACGGCTGCCCATCCAGGTCCCCGCTGGCGTGGACGTCACCATCGATGGCCAGGCGGTCTCGGTGAAGGGCCCCAAGGGCTCGCTCACCCACGTCGTCGCCGAGCCGATCGAGATCGGCAAGGGCGAGGACGGCACCGTGCTCGTCTCCCGCCCGAACGACGAGCGTCGCTCGAAGGCCCTGCACGGCCTGACCCGCACGCTGGTGGCGAACATGATCACCGGCGTGACCGCGGGCTACCGCAAGTCGCTGGAGATCAGCGGTGTTGGTTACCGAGTCACGGCGAAGGGCTCCGACATGGAGTTCGCGCTGGGCTACAGCCACCCGATCCTGATCACCGCGCCGGAGGGCATCTCCTTCGTCGTCGAGTCGCCCACCAAGTTCCACGTGGACGGCATCGACAAGCAGAAGGTCGGCGAGGTCGCCGCGAACATCCGCAAGCTGCGCAAGCCCGACCCGTACAAGGCCAAGGGCGTCAAGTACGCGGGCGAGGTCATCCGCCGCAAGGTCGGAAAGAGTGGTAAGTAAGCGATGAGCGTCTCTGTCAAGATCGGCAAGGGCAACGCCTACAAGAGCGCCGCTCGCAAGCGCCGCGCGATCCGCGTTCGCAAGCGCGTCGTCGGCACCGAGGTGCGTCCGCGTCTCGTCGTGACGCGCTCGAACCGTCACATGGTCGCCCAGGTCATCGACGACGCCAAGGGTCACACCCTGGCGTCGGCGTCCACCCTCGATGTGTCCATCAAGGGCGCCGAGGGCGACAAGACCGAGCTGGCCAAGAAGGTCGGGAGCCTGGTCGCCGAGCGCGCCAAGGCCGCCGGCATCGAGTCGGTCGTCTTCGACCGCGCGGGCAACCGGTACGCCGGCCGCATCGCCGCCCTGGCGGACGCGGCTCGCGAGGCCGGGCTCGACTTCTAAGCCGCTCGTCGACTCTGTCGGCGGACGTAAACGAGAGAGGTAATTCCAATGGCTGGACCCCAGCGCCGCGGTAGCGGCGCCGGTGGCGGCACCGGTGGCGAGCGGCGCGACCGTAAGCGTGACGACCGGGGCAACGCCCCCGCCGTCGAGAAGACCGCTTACGTCGAGCGTGTCGTCGCGATCAACCGTGTCGCCAAGGTTGTCAAGGGTGGTCGTCGCTTCAGCTTCACCGCGCTGGTCGTGGTGGGCGACGGTGACGGCACCGTGGGTGTCGGTTACGGCAAGGCGAAGGAGGTTCCGGCCGCCATCGCCAAGGGTGTTGAGGAGGCCAAGAAGAACTTCTTCAAGGTCCCCCGTATCCAGGGCACCATCCCGCACCCCATCCAGGGTGAGAAGGCCGCCGGCGTCGTGCTGCTGAAGCCCGCCGCCCCCGGTACCGGTGTTATCGCCGGTGGCCCGGTGCGCGCCGTCCTGGAGTGCGCCGGCATCCACGACATCCTGTCGAAGTCGCTCGGCTCGGACAACGCGATCAACATCGTGCACGCCACCGTGGCTGCTCTGAAGGGCCTCGTGCGCCCCGAGGAGATCGCCGCCCGCCGTGGCCTGCCGCTGGAGGACGTGGCCCCCGCCGCTCTGCTGCGGGCGCGTGCTGCCGGGGTGAGCGCCTGATGGCTCGCCTGAAGATCACGCAGACCAAGTCGTACATCGGCAGCAAGCAGAACCACCGTGACACCCTGCGTTCGCTTGGTCTCAAGCGCATGCACGACGTCGTGGTGAAGGAGGACCGTCCCGAGATCCGCGGGATGGCCCACACGGTCCGTCACCTGGTGACGGTTGAGGAGGTGGACTGATCATGGGCGACAACCCGATCAAGATCCACAACCTGCGTCCCGCCCCGGGTGCCAAGACCGACAAGATCCGCGTGGGTCGTGGTGAGGGCTCCAAGGGTAAGACTGCCGGTCGTGGTACCAAGGGCACCAAGGCCCGCTACCAGGTTCCGCAGCGCTTCGAGGGTGGCCAGATGCCGCTCCACATGCGCCTGCCGAAGCTGAAGGGTTTCAAGAACCCGTTCAAGATCACCTTCCAGGTTGTCAACCTCGACAAGCTGGCCGAGCTCTACCCGCAGGGTGGCGAGGTCACGGTCGAGGACCTGGTCGCCAAGGGCGCGGTTCGCAAGAACTCGCTCGTCAAGGTGCTCGGCACCGGCGAGGTCTCGGTCGCCCTCCAGGTGACGGTGGACGCCGTCTCCGGTTCGGCCGCCGAGAAGATCAAGGCCGCCGGCGGTACGGTCACCGAGCTCGTCTGAGCCCGCTGACTCCGTCGTACGAGCCCCGCACCTCCTTCGGGA
>NZ_JBHVFE010000261.1:0-12308 GCF_042801945.1 Kitasatospora sp. NPDC057542 | reverse complement strand
GGCCGGCGCCCGCCGAGCCCGAGCCGACGCCTGTGCCCAAGCCGGCGCCCAAGCCGGCGTCCGAGTCCGCACCCGCAGCCGTCGAATCCACCCGGCGGAGCGCATCGCGGCGCACCGCGCGGGCCAGGGCGGAGGCCGAGGAGGCCGCCAAGCCGGGGCAGCAGCCCGTCCCGGCTGTCGAGCCCCCGACAGCCGGGCCCCCGGCGACCGAGCCCGCGGCCCCGCCCGCCGCCGAGCCCTCGCGCCCGAGCACCGCCCCCGTACGGCCCGCTCCCGCGCAGGCCCCCGCTCCCGTCCCCGCCCCGCAGGCCGACCCGGTGGCCGTCCAGCCCGCCAAGCCCGTCGCACCCCGCCCCGTCAGCCGGCCGACCGAGGCCGCCGAGACCCAGGACGGCCCGCCCTGCCCCCAGTGCGGCACGCCCAACCTGCCCGGGCGGAAGTTCTGCCGCCGCTGCGCCGCACCACTGACCGCCACCGAGGCCGCGCCCGAGCTGCCCTGGTGGCGCACCCGCTGGCCGTTCCGGCGCCGGGTGCGGATCGGCGGCTCGGGCAACGCGCTGCGCCGCACCATCGCGCTGCTCGCACTCATCGCGGTGATCGTCGCCGGGATCCTGCTCTACCCGGCCGGCAAGGACGGCTTCCAGGACGTGCTGGACAAGCTCCGCAGTACCGCGCCGATCACCCCCGTCGCCACTTCGGCGAGCGCCGCCGTCGAGGGCCATCCGGCCACCGCGGCCGACGACGGCCTCAGCAACACCTACTGGGGAGCACCCGCGGTCGGGGACTCCGTCACCTTCTCCTTCCGCACCCCGTTCCGGCTGGTGGACCTGATCATCCACACCGGCGACTCGGTGGACCCGGAGCACTTCCGGCAGCAGGGACGCCCCACCGTCCTCTCCCTGGAGGTCACGGCCAAGGACGGCGAGGTCCACACCCAGCAGATCTCGCTCGACGACCAGCCGGGCCCGCAGACCGTGCCGACCGGGATCAGCGACGTGACACAGGTGAGGCTCACCGTCCGGGAGGCCGCCGGAACCGGCCCCGGCCGCGCCATCGCGCTCGCGGAGGTGGAGTTCTTCAAGCGCACCTGACCCCGCCGCCCGCCACCGGAGGGAACCGATGGTCCCGAACGCGGCGTCCGTCCCGTCGGCGCCGTGGCGGAGCGGTTCCAAGGAGTTCCTCATCTGCGCCGCGTACGGTCACCCGTCATGGCGGAACAGCGGGCGGTGGCGGGCATGCGGAAGCTTGGGCACGGGACGCGGCTGGTCGCGGTGAGCGTGATCGCCGGGGTGGTGGCGGCGGGGATGGTGCTGCCCGCGGTGGCGGCGGTCGGGCTCGGCGCGCAGTCGGCTGCGGACGACTTCCAGAACCTGCCCGACGACTTCAAGACCCCGCCGCTGTCCCAGGCCTCGACCATCCTCGACGCGCAGGGCGGCACGATCGCCACCGTGTACGACCGCGACCGCACGGTGGTCCCGGCGGACCGGATCTCCCCGCTGGTGAAGACCGCGCTGGTGGACATCGAGGACAACCGCTTCTACGAGCACGGCGCGATCGACCTCAAGGGCGTGCTGCGCGCCCTGGACAAGAACGCCTCCTCGGGCACCACCGCCCAGGGCGCGTCCACCCTGACCCAGCAGTACGTGAAGAACGTCTTCGTCGAGGAGGCGGGCAACGACCCGCAGAAGGTCGCGGAGGCGCAGCGGCAGACCGTCGGCCGCAAGATCCAGGAGCTGAAGTACGCGATCAAGGTCGAGGAGACCCTGAGCAAGGACCAGATCCTCACCAACTACCTGAACATCACCTTCTTCGGCGAGCAGGCCTACGGCATCGAGGCGGCCTCCCGGCGCTACTTCGGCGTGCACGCCGCGGACCTCACCCTGCCGCAGGCCGCGCTGCTGGCGGGCCTGGTGCAGTCGCCGACCGGCTACGACCCGACGGTCAACCCGACGGCGGCGAAGGACCGGCGGGACACCGTGCTGCGCAAGATGGCCGAGTACGGTCACATCACCCAGGAGGAGGCCCGGCAGGCCATCGCCTCCCCGCTCGGGCTGAACGTCCAGGCGCCGCAGCAGGGCTGCATCCTGGCCAAGCAGGGCGAGGGGTTCTTCTGCGACTACGTGCGCACCGTGGTGCTCACCGACCCGGCCTTCGGGAAGTCGGCGGCCGAGCGCCAGGCGCTCTGGCAGCGCGGCGGGCTGCAGATCCACACCACGCTCGACCCCGAGGCCCAGGCGGCGCTCCAGGCCTCGGTCACCGGCCACGTCGACGCCGGCGACCAGGCGGCGACCGCGATGAGCATCGTCCAGCCGGGCACCGGGAGGATCCTGGCGATGGGCCAGAGCCGCCCGTACGGCGTCGACGGCAAGCAGCACCAGACCCAGATCAACTACAACGTCGGCAAGGCCATGGGCGGCGGCCTCGGGTTCCCGACCGGTTCGACCTTCAAGCCGGTCGTCGCGGCGGCGGCCCTGGAGAGCGGCATCCCGGCAGACCAGAGCTACACCACCGACTACAGCATCCCCTGGCCGGCCATGACGGACTGCTCGGGCGGCCGGTTCCCCTCCGCCGGGCAGGTGCACAACGACAGCCAGAGCCTCACCGGCCGGTTCGACATGAAGACGGCCATGGCGCAGTCCGTCAACACCTACTTCGCGAAGCTGGAGGCCGACACCGGCCTGTGCACCGTGGCGCGGATGACCGACAAGCTCGGCATCACCCAGCAGGCGGGCGGCGAGAAGCTCCAGGTGGTGCCCTCGATGACGCTCGGCAGCAACGACCTGACCCCGCTGGGGATGGCCGCCGTCTACGCGGCCTTCGCCGCCCACGGCACCTACTGCGCGCCGACCGCCATCGCCTCGGTGACCGGCCCCGACGGCGGGCAGCTCGCGGTGCCGCAGGCGAACTGCTCGGCGGCGATGTCGTCCACCACCGCCGACACGGTCAGCGCGATGCTCAAGGGCGTCGTGGAGGACGGCACCGGCCGGACGGCCGGCCTCACCGGCCGGGACAGCGCGGGCAAGACCGGCACCACCAACGACAGCCGTCAGGTCTGGTTCGTCGGCTACACCCCGGAGATGGCGGGCGCGACCGTGGTCAGCGACACCGACAACCCCAAGCCGCTGGACGGCCAGCGGATCGGCGGCCGGGTGGTCGACCAGGCCTTCGGCGGCACCCTGGCCGGCCCGATCTGGCGTGACGCCATGGACGGCGCCCTGGCCGACACCCCGGCCGGAACCTTCACCCCGGTGCAGCTCCCGTAGCGGACCAGCTCAGTAGAGCGCCACCCGGGGCTCGACCGTCCCCTGCAGCGGGGCCGACCCGACGACCGTGACCCGGTAGTGCTCGGTGAGCGTGTGATTGCCGTGCAGGACGAGCTTGGCCGGGATGAGCTGGGTGTACAGCGTGCCGGTCTGGCTGGCGAGCGGCACGGTGCACCAGCGGCCGTCCGTGGAGAGCACGTCGAGCCGGATGCTCGCCGGATCGAGGAAGGGGCCGTTCTCGGGGGACTCGATGAGGATCTGCGGGGCCACCGTCCGGTCCGCCGGGGAGCTGTTGCGGTACGTGACGGTGATCGCCCGCGTCGCGTGGCCGGGCGGCAGCGGGGAGGCGGGCAGTTCCACGAAGTCGATCGGCGGGATGCCGGCCGCCGCCTGGGCCGGGGCCGTGAGCACGGCCGCCGGCAGGGCGGCGAGGGCCGCGGCCAGTGCCAGGCTCCGACGAGGGGTCTTCCGGGTGCGCATGGCGCCTCCTTCGGTCGGCGGCCGGGTCGCCGGGTGCGCCGACCGGTGGGCAGGTCCGTACGACACCACCCTGCGCCCTCACCCGGAAAGCCGCATGCGGTGGGCCCGCGCCGGGCCAGGGCGCAGCGCCGGGAGCGGCGGTGCGACTGGGCCGAACGTGCGACCGGCGGGGCCACCACGCCGCTGCGCCGCCCTTGCCGGGCCAGGGCGTCTTACCTTGGGCGCAACCTCCGCCCGGCGGCCTCGCCCCGCGCGGAGCACCCGGAACGCCGGGGACGTCGCGAGAAGGGGAGGGACGGCTTGCGGGCGCGTTCCGTGGAGGAGCCGGGGCAGCGGCTGCCGATGCTGATCCGGTACGGCCACCGATCCTGGCTGGTGCCCCTGGCGGTGCTCGCGCTGGTGGTGGGCGTGGACGCGGCCACGCCCGAATCGTTCGCGTCCGTCAGCTGGCTGGCCATGGTCCCGGTGGTCGCCGCCGGGCTCTGCGGGCCGACGGTCACCGTGCTGTTCTCCCTCGCCGCCATCGCCGCCTACCCCGCCCTGGACAGCATCTGGGGCAAGTCCCAGGGGACGGAGGACTTCCTGCTCGTGATCGCCGGGGCCGTCCTCTCGGTGCCGATCAGCATCTTCCGTGCCCGGGCCGCCTCCTACGTCCGCCACCTCCAGGGCACCGCCGAGACCACCCGGCAGGTGGTGCTGCGCCCGGTGCCGCCGGGGTGGGGCGGGGTGGACTCGGCGGCGCGCTACCTGGCCGCGGACGTCGAGGCCCGGGTGGGCGGCGACTTCTACGACGTGCTGGCCACCCCGTTCGGGGCGCGGGTCATCCTCGGCGACGTCCAGGGCAAGGGGCTGCCGGCGGTCGCCACGGCGGCGGCCCTGGTGAGCTGCTTCCGGGAGGCCGCCTTCCACGAGGCAGACCTCGCCACCGTCGCGTCCTGGCTGGAGGAGCGGCTGCACCGGCAGAACCTCCTGGCGGAGCAGTTGGGGGAACGGGAGGAGCGGTTCGCCACGGCGGTGGTCGTCTGGTTCCCCGCCGACGCGCCGGGGGAGGTGGAGGTGGTCAACTTCGGCCACGACAGTCCCCACGTCCTCGGCCCCGCGGGCGTGCGCCGGCTGGCGCCGGGCAACGGGGCCCCGATCGGGCTGGCCCAGCTGGCCGGCGGGCTGCCGGAGGTCCGGCGGCTGCGCCTGGGCGAGGGCGAGACGGTCCTGATCGTCTCGGACGGGGTGACCGAGGCCCGCGACCGGGCGGGTGCCTTCTTCCCCCTGGGCGCCCACCTGGAGCGGCTGGCCGCTCTCCCCGGGGCGATCGACCCCGGGCGCCTGGTCGACGAGGTGGCCGCCGAGGTCGTCCGGCACACCGGTGGCCGGCTGACGGACGACACCGCCCTGCTCGCCGTCCGGAGGCCGCCGGTGGAAGCCCCCGGTACCGGTCAGGCCGGCGGAACGGACCGCGGCCGGTAGGCGACGACGTGGCCGGGCGGGCGGGGCGACGTGGGTGCCGAAGCGGTGCCCGCCGAGCCGTGGGGCCGTCAGCGGCCGCCCATCAGGCGGTACATGCCGATCGAGTCGTGGGTGGCGGTGTCCGCGAAGCCGAACTTCTCGTAGAGGAACCGCGCGGGGCCGTCCGCGATCAGCGAGACGTACGCGGTGGCGGGTGCCCGGCGCTCCAGCTCCTCGGTGAGGGCGGCCATGATGCGCTTGCCGAGGCCGTGGCCCTGGTGCGCGGGGTGGACGCAGACGTCGGTGATCTGGAACGCGGTGCCGCCGTCGCCGATGATCCGCCCCATGCCGATGGGCTCGCCCTCATGGTGGAGGACCACGCCGTACCAGGTGTTGGGGAGGGCGAGCGCAACCGCCTCGGGGGCCTTGTCGGAGAGACCGGCGTCGGTGCGCAGACGGCGGAAGACCTCGACGGTGGGCACGCCGGGGCAGATTTCGTAATGGCCACTGGTCGGTAGCATGTCTTACATGTTACCCATGGCTGCGCCCGCTCGGGTCCGCAGCCCGGCCCCGGCTGCTCGGGTGAACGCGCGGCGCGACATGCCGGACGGGGCGAGAGGCCATGAGGGCGGAGGTGATGATCGCCGGGTTCCCGGAGCATCACCCCGTCGGAGGCGGACATGCGGATTCTTCTCCTCGCCAGCGCGTACAACAGTCTCAGCCAGCGGCTGCACGCCGAACTGCGCGACCGGCGCCACATCGTGGACCTCCAACTGGCCGGTGATGACGAGGAGTTGCTCGATGCGGTGCGCCGCCTGCGGCCCGACCTGGTGCTCGCGCCGATACTGCGCACGGCGATCCCGCGGGAGGTCTGGTCGCGGCTCACCTGCCTGATCGTCCACCCCGGCCCGCCGGGCGACCGCGGCCCGTCCTCCCTCGACCGGGCGATCCAGGAGGGCTGCACCGAGTGGGGCGTCACGGTGCTCCAGGCCGAGGCGGAAATGGACGCCGGGCCGGTCTGGGCCTGGGCGCCCTGCCGGCTGCCGGACTACGGCAAGAGCGACCTGTACCGCAACGAGGTCGGCGACGCGGCGTCGGCGGCCGCACTGCTCGCCGTGGAGCGTTTCGCCTCGGGCACGTACACACCGCAGCCGCAGCCGCAGCCGCAGCCGCAGCCGCAGTCCGGGTCCGGCCGGCACGCCACCGTGCGCACCCGGCCCGTCCTGCGCCAGGAGGAGCGCCGGATCGACTGGGCGGCCGACCCCACCGAGGCGGTGCTGCGCAGGCTCCGCGCGGCGGACTCCCGGCCCGGGGTGCTCGACGAGCTGTGCGGCGGCTCCTGGTACCTGCACGGCGGGCACCGCGAGCCGGTGCTGCGCGGCCGCCCCGGCGAGCTGCTCGCCACCCGGGCGGGTGCCGTGTGCCGGGCCACCTCGGACGGTGCGGTGTGGATTCCCGAACTCCGCCGCCGCACCCCTGGCGGCGCCGCGGGCGTCAAGCTTCCGGCGGCGACGGCGCTCGGAGGCCTGCTGCCGGCCCTGCCGGAGGTGGCGGCGCCGCTGATGCCGAAGGAGGGGGACGGCCCGGTCTGGTCGGACATCCGCTACCGCGAGGACGGCGCGGTGGGCTTCCTGCGCTTCTCCTTCCCGGGCGGCGCCATGTCCACCGGCCACTGCCGCCGACTGCTGGCGGCCTACCGCTTCGCGGTCGCCCGCCCCACCTCGGTGCTGGTGCTCGGCGGGGACCGGGACTTCTTCTCCAACGGCATCCACCTCAACGTGATCGAGGCCGCGGCGGACCCGGCCGTCGAGTCCTGGGACAACATCACCGCGATGGACGAGCTGGTCGACGCGGTGCTCACCACCACCGACCGGCTGGTGGTCGCTGCCGTCGGGGGCAACGCGGCGGCCGGCGGGGTGATGCTGGCGCTGGCCGCGGACGAGGTGTGGTGCCGCCGTGGCTCCGTCCTCAACCCGCACTACCGGCTGATGGGGCTGTACGGGTCGGAGTACTGGACGTACACCCTCCCGCGCAAGGTCGGCGCGGCGGCGGCCGAGCGGCTGACCCGTCAGGCGCTGCCGGTCTCCGCCGCCACCGCCGAGCGGATCGGCCTGGTCGACCGGGTGCTCGCCTGCGGGCCGGAGGAGTTCGGGCCGTCCACGGCCCGCCTGGCCGGGCTGCTCGCCGCCTCGCCCACCACCCAGCATCGGATCGCGGCGAAGAAGGCGGCGCGCGAGGCCGACGAGCGGACGAAGCCGCTCGACGCGTACCGGGAGGAGGAGCTCGCGGTGATGCACCGGCAGTTCTTCACACCCGAATCGCCGTACCACGCGCTGCGTTCCGCGTTCGTCCACAAGCGCCCGGTGCTGACGGGCCCCGCGGCCCGAGCGTGACCCGAACGGCCCTGCCGGGCTTGCCTCCCCTGGGGCCGGATCCCGCCGCGCGGACCGGCGCCCCACCCGGACCGTTGCTATGACTGGCTTTCGAGCCATTCCGTCCGGCTCCCATCCCCGAGGAGGCATCCTCATGGGTGCTGCAACAGCTGCAACAGCCGAAACAACCGACACCGACGTGGTGCACATTCTCTGGATCAACGCCGGCCTCAGCTGCGACGGCGACTCCGTCTCGCTGACCGCCGCGATGCAGCCGAGCATCGAGGAGATCGTCACCGGCGCCCTGCCCGGCCTGCCGAAGGTCGCGGTGCACTGGCCGCTGATCGACTTCGAGTGCGGCCCGGTCCAGGGCGCGGACAACTTCGTCGAGTGGTTCTTCAAGGCCGACCGCGGCGAGATCGAGCCGTTCGTGCTGGTCGTCGAGGGGTCGATCCCCAACGAGAAGATCAAGGAGGAGGGCTACTGGTGCGGCTTCGGCGACGACCCCGCCACCGGCCAGCCCGTCACCACCAGTGAGTGGCTGGACCGGCTCGCCCCCAAGGCGACCGCCGTGGTGGCGATCGGCACCTGCGCCACGTACGGCGGCATCCACGCGATGGCCGGCAATCCGACCGGCGCGATGGGGGTGCCGGACTACCTGGGCTGGGACTGGAAGTCCAAGGCCGGGCTGCCGATCGTCTGCGTGCCGGGCTGCCCGATCCAGCCCGACAACTTCGCCGAGACGCTCACGTACCTGCTGTACCAGCTGGCCGGCTCCGCGCCGATGATCCCGCTGGACGACAAGCTGCGGCCCGCCTGGCTGTTCGGCGCCACCGTGCACGAGGGCTGCGACCGCGGCGGCTACTACGAGCAGGGGCAGTTCGCCACCGACTACGGCACGCCCGAGTGCCTGGTTCGGCTCGGCTGCTGGGGCCCGGTCGTGAAGTGCAACGTCGCCAAGCGCGGCTGGACCAACGGCATCGGCGGCTGCCCGAACGTCGGCGGCATCTGCATCGCCTGCACCATGCCGGGCTTCCCGGACAAGTTCATGCCCTTCATGGACCCGCCGCCCGGCTCGCGCGTCTCCGCCAGCGCCAGCGGCGCGTACGGCTCGCTGATCCGCCGGCTGCGCGGGATCACGCTGAAGACGCTGGACAAGGAACCGAAGTGGCGCCACACCGGCCGCCACCTGACCACGGGCTACCGCCCGCCCTGGTGACGTCGGAGGGCCGCACACCGCCCGGTGTGCGGCCGCCGCCGGCCCGCCCGCTCGCGGACCCGTTCTCACGGCCCCGCGCACAGACCCCGCTCGCCGAGACAAGGACACGACAGACACGATGGCAACACCGACCACCAGGGCGGCCGGCGACGGCAGCGGCCTGACCGAGATGTCCTGGGACCCGATCACCCGGATCGTGGGAAGCCTGGGCATCCACACGAAGATCGACTTCAAGCAGAAGAGGGTCGCGGAGTGCTACAGCACCTCCTCGGTCTTCCGCGGCTACAGCGTCTTCATGCGGGGCAAGGACCCGCGCGACGCCCACTTCATCACCAGCCGGATCTGCGGGATCTGCGGCGACAACCACGCCACCTGTTCGGTCTACACGCAGAACATGGCGTACGGGGTGAAGCCCCCGCACCTGGGCGAGTGGATCATCAACCTCGGCGAGGCCGCCGAGTACATGTTCGACCACAACATCTTCCAGGAGAACCTGGTCGGGGTCGACTACTGCGAGAAGATGGTCCGCGAGACCAACCCCGGCGTCCTGGAGCAGGCCGAGCGCACCGAGGCCCCGCACGCCGGCGACCACGGGTACAGGACGATCGCCGACATCATGCGCTCGCTCAACCCGATCGAGGGCGAGTTCTACCGCGAGGCGCTCCAGGTCAGCCGGTACACCCGGGAGATGTTCTGCCTGATGGAGGGCCGCCACGTGCACCCCTCCACGCTCTACCCGGGCGGCGTCGGCACGGTCGCGACGGTGCAGCTGTTCACCGACTACCTGACCAGGCTGATGCGCTACGTCGAGTTCATGAAGAAGGTCGTGCCGATGCACGACGACCTCTTCGACTTCTTCTACCAGGCCCTGCCCGGCTACGAGGAGGTCGGCCGGCGACGGGTCCTGCTCGGCTGCTGGGGCAGCCTCAACGACCCCGACCACTGCGACTTCACCTACCGCAACATGACGGACTGGGGCCGACGGATGTTCGTCACCCCCGGCGTCGTGGTGGACGGCAAGCTCGTCACCAACGACCTGACGCAGATCAACCTCGGCATCCGCATCCTGCTCGGCAGCTCCTACTACGAGGACTGGCAGGGCAAGGAGCTGTTCGTCACCCACGACCCGCTGGGCAACCCGGTCGACCCCCGGCACCCGTGGAACCAGCACACCATCCCCGCCCCGCAGAAGCGCAACTTCGACGACAAGTACAGCTGGGTGATGTCCCCGCGCTGGTTCGACGGCACCGAGCACCTCGCCCTCGACACCGGCGGCGGCCCGATCGCCCGCCTGTGGTCCACCGCCCTGTCCGGGCTGGTCGACATCGGCTACGTCAAGGCCACCGGCCACAGCGTGCAGATCAACCTGCCCCGCTCGATGACCAAGCCCGAGGTCACCTTCGAGTGGAAGATCCCGCAGTGGAGCAACGCCATCGAACGCAACCGCGCGCGCACCTACTTCCAGGCCTACGCGGCCGCCGCCGCCCTGCACTTCGCCGAGAAGGCGCTCGACGAGGTCCGCGCCGGGCGCAGCCAGACCTGGGAGCGCTTCGAGGTGCCGGACGAGTCGATCGGCTGCGGTTTCACCGAGGCCGTGCGCGGCGTGCTCTCGCACCACATGGTGATCCGTGACGGAAAGATCGCCAACTACCACCCGTACCCGCCGACCCCGTGGAACGCCAGCGTCCGGGACAGCTACGGCACGCCCGGCCCGTACGAGGACGCCGTGCAGAACACCCCGATCTTCGAGGAGAACCCCCCGGAGACCTTCAAGGGCATCGACATCATGCGCACGGTGCGCAGCTTCGACCCCTGCCTGCCCTGCGGCGTGCACATGTACGTCGGCGGCGGCCGCACCGTACAGACCATGCACGTCCCCACCGGCCTGAGCGGGCTCACCGCATGACGGCCGAGCAGACCGGGCTGCGGATCCAGCAGGCGTTGGACGCGCTGGCCGGCAGCGGCGCCGAGCAGGCGGGTGAGCAACTGGCCCGCGAACTCATGGAGTTCTACGGGCAGGGCCTGGCCCGGCTGGTCCCGGCACTGCCCCCGCCCGTTCTGGAGCGGATGCTGGACGACCCGGCCGTCGCCGGGCTGCTGCTCCTGCACGACCTGCACCCCGAGGACCTCCCCACCCGGATCGACCGGGCGCTGGCCGCCCTGCCCGAGCGGGTGGAGGTGGTCGGCTTCGAGCCGGCCACCGGCACCCTGCGGCTGCGCCGGACGGCCACCGGCTGCGGCTGCGGCGAGCAGGAGGTGGCGGCCGCCCTCTCCTGCCACGCACCCGAGGTGACGGCCGTGGAACTGGACCGCGCCCTGCAGCTGCTCCAGATCGGCACCCGCCCGCAGCCGGCCGCGGAGGCGCGATGAACACCCGCCGGATCTCCCGCGACGGGACGGCCCTGCTGCACCGGCTGCGCGAACCGGCCCCGCCGCGCCCCGAGCAGTGCGCGTTCTGCGGCCGGGACCTGCCCGCCGGCCACCGCCACCTGGTGGACATCGAGGACCGCGCCCTGGCCTGCACCTGCACCGCCTGCGGCCTGCTGTTCCAGCAGCCGGCCGCGGCCGGCGGCCGCTACCGCACCGTTCCGGACCGCTACCTCGCCGACCCGGAGCGCGAGTTGGACCAGCAGGCCTGGTCCGAGCTGGGCATCCCGGTCGGTACCGCCTTCCTGTTCCGCAACACCGTGCTGGACCAGCCGCTCGCCTTCTACCCCGGCCCGGCCGGAGCCACCGAGAGCGAGCTGGACGAGCAGGCCTGGCAGCGCGCCCTCGGCGGCAGCCGCCTGGCCGACGCGCTGGAACCGGACGTGGAGGCACTGCTGCTGCGCCGCACCGAGGAGCGGGTGACGTGCTTCCTGGTGCCGATCGACGTCTGCTACGAGCTGGTCGGCCGACTGCGGCGGTGCTGGCACGGCTTCGACGGCGGCGCCGAGGCACGGGCCGAACTCGACGCGTTCTTCGCGCGGCTGGCCGCCCGGGCCCGCCCGCTGCCCGCGGAGGTGACGGTGTGAGCGAACGAAGTGAGCGCACCACCGAAAGGTGCGGGTTGCGCGAAGCGCTCGCCGAGCGCAGCGAGGTGGGCGCATGAGCGCGCTCGGCTTCGCCTGCACCGGCGTGCGGTCCGACCCGTACGCGGCCGGGCCGACCCTGGTGTTCCGGCTGCGGATCACGGCCCCGGCAGAAACCCGGGTGCACGCCCTGGCCCTCCAGTGCCAGCTGCGCATCGAACCGGGCCGCCGGCCGTACGGCGACGGCGAGGGCGAGCGGCTGGCCGACCTGTTCGGCGGGCGGGAGCGCTGGGCGACCACGCTCAACCCGATCCAGTTCGCCACCGTGCCGCTGCTGGTGCCCGGCTTCACCGGGGCGACCGACATCGACCTCGTGGTTCCGTGCACCTACGACCAGGAGGTCGCCTCGGCCCGTTACTTCCGGGCGCTGGACGGCGGCGAGGTGCCGCTGCTGCTGCTCTTCTCCGGCACCGCCTTCGCCGGCCCCGGCGGCTTCCAGGTCAGCCCGGTGCCCTGGGAC
>NZ_JBHVFE010000260.1:0-12398 GCF_042801945.1 Kitasatospora sp. NPDC057542 | reverse complement strand
CCCTCCGGCTGCTGCCGGCGGGGGCCTTCCGCGTGGTCGGGACGGTTTACGGCTCGAACTTGTAGCCCAGGCCGCGGACGGTGACCAGGTAGCGCGGCGCGCCCGGGTCCGGCTCGATCTTGGCCCGCAGGCGCTTCACGTGGACGTCCAGGGTCTTGGTGTCGCCGACGTAGTCCGCGCCCCACACCCGGTCGATCAGCTGCATCCGGGTGAGCACCCGGCCCGCGTTGCGCAGCAGCATCTCCAGCAGGTCGAACTCCTTGAGCGGCAGGTCGACCTTGGCGCCGTCCACGGTCACCACGTGGCGGTCCACGTCCATCCGGACCGGGCCCGCCTCCAGGGCGCCCGGGCCGCCACCGTTGTCGCCCGCGCCGCCGTCCTCGCCGCGGCGGCGCAGCACCGCGCGGATCCGCGCGACCAGCTCGCGGGTGGAGTACGGCTTCGTGACGTAGTCGTCAGCGCCTATCTCCAGACCGACGACCTTGTCGATCTCGCTGTCCTTGGCGGTCACCATGATCACCGGGACGTTGGAGCGCACCCGGAGCTGGCGGCAGACCTCGGTGCCCGGCAGGCCCGGCAGCATCAGGTCGAGCAGGACGAGGTCGGCACCGTTGCGTTCGAACTGCTCCAGGGCGTCGGGGCCGGTGGCGGCGACGGCCACCTCGAAGCCCTCCTTGCGGAGCATGTACGAGAGGGCGTCGCTGAACGACTCCTCGTCCTCGACCACCAGTACTCGGGTCACGATCAGGCCTCCGGGGCAAGCTGGGGGGTTGTGTCTGACAGATGTTGTTCCCGCTCCCCGGCGGGGAGCGAACGGTCCGTACGGTCCGTGGTGAGGGTTCGGGGTGCGGCGGCGGGTCCGGCGGGGCCGCCGGCCGGCACGTGGTCCGGCTCGTCGTCGAACGCGTCGTGGGGCTCGTCCTGCGCGGGTGCCTGTCCGGCGGGCAGGCGGATGGTGAAGGTCGAACCCTGGCCCTCGACGCTCCACACCGAGACGGTGCCGCCGTGCGAGGCCGCGACGTGCTTGACGATGGACAGGCCCAGGCCGGTGCCACCGGTCGCCCGGGAGCGGGCGGGGTCGACACGGTAGAACCGCTCGAAGACCCGCTCGCGGTCCTTCTCGGAGATACCGATGCCCTGGTCGGTGACCGAGATCTCGATGAGCTCGCCGTCCGCCTCCCCGAGCGCCGCGGCGCTGGAGATGCGGCGGGTGGCGATGGCCACCCGGGTACGGGGCGGGCTGTAGTTGACGGCGTTCTCGACCAGGTTGCCGAGCGCGGCGGCGAGCTGGCCGCGGTTGCCGTGCAGGTAGAGGCCGGCAATGCCGCCCGCCGCGATCAGGATCTGCTTGGCGGCGGCCTGCTGGCGGCAGCGGTCGATCGCCTCGGCGATCAGCTCGTCCACCGCGACCGGCTCCGGGTCGACCATGAGCCGGTCGTCCTGGACCCGGGAGAGGTCGATGATCTCCTGGACCAGGCTGGCCAGCCGGGTCGCCTCGACCTGCATCCGGCCGGCGAAGCGCTGCACCGCCTCCGGGTCGTCGGACGCGTCGGCGACGGCCTCGGAGAGCAGCGACAGGGCGCCGACCGGGGTCTTGAGCTCGTGGCTGACGTTGGCCACGAAGTCCCGGCGGACGGCCTCCACCCGGCGCCGCTCGGTCTGGTCCTCGACCAGCACCAGCACCAGCCGGGAGCCCAGCGGGGCCACCCGGACCGAGACCGCGAGCGGCTCCGTCGCGCGGGCCGCGCCCGGCCGGGGCACCTCCAGCTCGACCTGGCGGATCTCGCCGTCCCGGCGGGTGGAGCGGGCCAGTGCCAGCATCTGGTCCACGGCGACGGCGCCGCCGCGCACCAGGCCCATCGCGTACGCCGCCGAGCTGGCCTTGACCACCTCGTCGCCCTCGCCCAGCACGATCGCGCAGGAGCGGAGCACGGAGAGCACGGTGTCGACCCCCGGCGGCAGCGGCGGCTCGGGGTTGCCGGTGCCCAGCGACTGGTACCGGCCGTGGTTCCTGCCGCCGGTTCCGCTGTACTTGCCCTTGGCCTGCTCGCGCTCACTCCAGCGGAAGGCGATGGAGGCGGTGAGGCCGACGCCGAGCCCGGCTATGGCACAGGCAGCGGCGGCGGCCACGTTCACGTCCATGTGGCCAGCGTAAGCGCACGGCCAGGGCAGTCCCCAAGCGCTGGATCAAGGCATCGACCACGCGTTGCCGAGAATTCACCTTCAGGTAGCTGCCGATTCACCGTAGCGGCCGTGCATCGTCGCCCTGACGGCGGAAAGTTGGCCAGGCAGCCCGTGTGGGAGAGATCGGTGTGCCCAACAGCGGCCACCGGCTCGGGTGTGCGCGTACGATGCGCGCCACCAGCAGCGGTCACCCGGACACCGGAACGACGGTCGGACGGGCCGGCCGGTCGGCACCGCCACCGACACAGCTACTGAGGAGAGAACATGCGCGACGCGTACCACGAGGAACTCGATGCGATCGGCGACAGCCTGGTCGAGATGGCCCGGCTCGTCGGCTCTGCCCTGGGCCGCGCCACCACCGCCCTCCTCGACGCGGACCTGGCGCTGGCGGAGAGCGTGATCGCCGCCGACGAGAAGATCAACGAGCTGCACCACGAGCTGGAGAACCGGGCCATCGACCTGCTGGCCCGCCAGCAGCCGGTCGCCACCGACCTGCGCATCGTCGTCACCTCGCTGCGGATGAGCGCCGACCTGGAGCGCTGCGGCGACCTCGCCCGGCACGTCGCCAAGGTCGCGCGGATGCGCTACCCCGACACCGCCGTGCCGCGCGACCTGCACTCCACCGTCCTGGAGATGGGCCAGCTCGCCCAGCGCCTGGTGGCCAAGGCCGGCCTGGTCATCGCCACCAAGGACGTCGACAAGGCGCTGGAGATGGAGCAGGACGACGACGCGATCGACACCCTGCACCGCGAGCTGCTGTCGCACCTGATCGACGAGCGCTGGCACCACGGCATCGAGACCGCCGTCGACATCACCCTGGTCGGCCGCTACTACGAGCGTTTCGCGGACCACGCGGTGTCGGTCGCCAAGCGCGTGGTGTACCTGGTGACGGGCGAGCACGTGGCCGAGTTCGTGGCCGCCACCGAGGCCGCCGAGGCCGCGCCGGTCGACTGACCGCCGGTACGGGCCCGGCCGGGCGCGGGCCCGGCCGAGTGCGAGCAATGCCGGGCGCGGGCCCTGCCGGCCCCGGCGTTGCGGCTCACGGCACAGCTGCTCACGGCTCCCCCGAGGGGCGGCGAGTAAACCTGGGACGAGGGTGGTGCGGGCGCACGGTCTTCCGTGCGCCCCACCACTGCGCGCCCGTTGACGCCCCCTCCGTCCGGCGGTTTCACTCGACATCGGGGGCACAGGACTGTGCCCGTCACTAGGAGGGAAGCTCGATGAAGGCCAACCCGACCCGACCGGCAACCGCCCACGACACCGTCGAGCCACTCGCCCCGAAGCTGCTTCCCGTCCTCGCGGCCGGCTGCGGCTGCGGCCCCGGCTGCGGCTGCGGCTGCCAGTCCGGCGCCCCCTGCCAGTGCGGCGGCGCCGACGGCGGCTGCTGCGGCCACTGAGCGGTCCGCCGCCCGAGGTGTCCCCCGAGGTGCACGGCCCACCGGCGGCCGTGCACCTCGTCCGTTCCCGCGGGCCTCAGAACCGGACGTCGGAGCAGGAGTAGAAGGCGTTCCCGGTGTCGGAGATCGTCCAGACCGCGACGACCACCTGGTGTCCGGTGCGCCCGCTCGGCACGGTCGCGGTGTGGCTGAGCGTGCTCGGCACCTGCTTCCCGCCGTACGGGACGGTCAGGAAGGGCGTCAGGTCCAGGTCGGCCCGGGTGACCGGCCGGCTCGCGTCGTAGCCCGGCTTGGTCATGTAGTACCGGAAGTCGGTGGTCGCGTGCCGGGCGGTGAACGTCCAGGTGAAGGTGAGCGACCGGCCCGCCGTCACCGGCGTGGTCGGCCAGGCGCCCCCGTGCGGGTCGTCCAGCTCGGCGAAGCGCGAGTTGCCGCCGGCGCAGATGGTGCCGTCCGAGGGGCCGAGGGACGGGAAGCCCTTGGGGCCCTCGACGCTCTGCGGCTCCCACTGGATGTCACCGCAGTCCCAGGGGACGGCGCTCGTGTGCACGTCGCAGAGCGCGGCTCTGCTGGGCGGGGTCGAGATCCAGCCGTGGGACGAGGCCGGGGAGGCGAGGGTCAGCGGGATCGCCAGCGCGGCGGCGACCGCCGCGACGATGTGGCGTGTGCGCATGGTGCTCCTCCGTGGGGGTGGATGGAGTGTGCGCCGGGGGCGCAGACGCGCGCGCGTGGGGGTGCGGCGGCCCGGACGGGGAGATCCTGGCATGCCTGCGCCAGTCCGGTGCCCTCACGGTAGGAGTCGCCACCTAGGCCGTCAATGGTCTGAACCATTTTGTCGCCACCTGCCCAACTCTCGTGTTGGACAGGCGGGTTGACCCCGAAGCGACCGGAACGAACGAAGACCCCGCCGCCCGGTCTGCCGGGGCGGCGGGGCCGTTTCGCCAGGTGGGCTACTTCTTGCCCTGGTTCTTGACCGCCTCGATGGCGGCCGCGGCGGCGTCCGGGTCGAGGTAGCGGCCGCCCTTGGCGACGGGCTTGAAGTCGGCGTCCAGCTCGTACACCAGCGGGATGCCGGTCGGGATGTTCAGGCCGGCGATGGCCTCGTCGGAGACGCCGTCGAGGTGCTTGACCAGCGCACGCAGGCTGTTGCCGTGGGCGGTGACCAGGACGGTCCGGCCGGCGGCGAGGTCCGGGACGATGGCGTCGTACCAGTACGGGAGTATCCGCTCGACGACGTCCTTCAGGCACTCGGTGCGCGGACGCAGCTCGCTCGGGATCTCGGCGTAGCGCGGGTCGGCGGCCTGCGAGTACTCGGCGTCGTCGGCCAGCACCGGCGGCGGGGTGTCGTACGAGCGGCGCCACAGCTGGAACTGCTCCTCGCCGAACTCGGCCAGGGTCTGGGCCTTGTCCTTGCCCTGCAGCGCGCCGTAGTGGCGCTCGTTCAGCCGCCAGCTGCGGTTGACCGGGATCCAGTGCCGGTCGGCCTTGTCCAGGGCGATCTGGGAGGTGCGGATGGCGCGGCGCAGCAGCGAAGTGTGCACCACGTCGGGGAGCAGACCCTCGGCGGCCAGGAGCTCGCCACCGCGGGCGGCCTCCTTCTCGCCCTTCTCGTTGAGGTCGACATCGACCCAACCGGTGAACAGGTTCTTCTGGTTCCACTGGCTCTCGCCGTGGCGGAGCAGGATGAGTCGGTACGTCGTGTCAGCCATGGCCCCCAGCTTAGTGGGGGGTCGAAAAACCCCTGGTGGGGACCTTCGACCGATGTGTAATGTGTGCTGCACGCATCTGACACTTACATGCGTCGGCTGACCGGGCCTGCCGCACCGCTCGGCGGACGCCCACCCCCGGGAGCCCCCACATGCTCGTCGCCCTGGCCGCCAACCCCCGGCTCCGAAGACTCGTGCACGAGACGGTGGGCGGGCTGCCGCGGCAGTTCTGGTGGCTCTGGGTGAGCACGCTGGTGAACAAGCTCGGCGCGTTCGTGGTCACCTTCCTGGCACTGTACTTGACGGTCGACCGGGGGTACTCGGCCTCCTACGCGGGCCTGGTGGCCTCGCTGTTCGGCCTGGGTTCGGCCGTCGCGGCGATCCTCGCGGGCGTGCTGGCCGACCGGATCGGGCGCCGGCCCACGCTGGTCGCCGCCCAGCTCGGCACCGCGCTGTTCACCGCCGTGCTCGGTTTCGCGGACGGCCAGGTGGCGATCGCCGCGGTGGCCTTCCTGGTGGGCCTGTGCAACAACGCCACCCGCCCGCCCACCTCGGCGATCATCGCCGACCTGGTGCCGGCCGAGGACCGGGTCCGCGCGTACTCGCTGAACTACTGGGCGATCAACATCGGCTTCGGCCTCTCCGCCGCCGTGGCCGGCCTGATCGCCACCCACGGCTACCTCACGCTCTTCCTGCTGGACGCGCTCACCACCGTGGTCTGCGCGGTGGTGATCTTCGTCCGGATTCCGGAGACCAGGCCGCAGGCCTCCCCCGACCAGGCGGCGGGCTCCGCCGAACCACAGGTCAGCCTGCTGTCGGTGTTCCGGGACGCCCCCTTCATGGCGCTGGTCGGGCTGACCCTGCTGCTCGCGCTGGTCTTCCAGCAGGGCAGCACCACGCTGGCCGTGGACATGGGCGCCTCCGGCATCACCTCCAGCGAGTACGGCCTGGTCATCGGCCTGAACGGGCTGCTGATCGTGGTCCTCCAGATCCCGCTCACCCGGTGGATGGAGGGCCGCTCGCGGACCGGACTGCTGATCACCAGCTGCCTGCTCACCGGCTGGGGCTTCGGGCTGGCCGCGCTGGCCGGGTCCTCGGCCTGGCTGTTCGCGCTCTCGGTGGCGGTCTGGACGGTCGGCGAGATCCTCAACACGCCGGTGATGATGGGCCTGGTCGCCGAGCTGGCGCCGACCCACGGGCGCGGCCGCTACCAGGGCGTGCACAGCCTCTCCTGGTCGCTCGCTTCGTTCCTCGGCCCGGCGGGCGGCGGGCTGCTGCTCCAGCACGCCGGGCCGGCCGTGCTCTGGACGGCCTGCGGAGCGGTCGGGACGGTCACCGCGCTCGGGTACGTCGTGCTGGCCCGCCGCACCGGTGCGGCGGGGCGTCGCCGGCCCGCGGTGACAGAAGTCCCGGCGCCCGCGGCGGAGGTCCCGGCGCCCGCGGTGGAGCAGGCCGGGAAGGCTCCGGCGGGCGCCTGACCGGACGGGTCAGCCGGCGTCCGGGGCGTCCGCCTGCGGGGTCTGCGGCGCGGCCAGGTGGGCGAAGGCGGCCAGGTTGCGGGTGGACTCCCCGCGCTTGGTCCGCCACTCCCACTCGCGCCGGATCGCCGTGGCGAAGCCCAGCTCCAGCAGGGTGTCGAACGGCTCGTCCGCGTTCTCCAGCACCGTCCCGAGCAGCCGGTCCACGACCTGCGGGGTGAGCGCCTCCAGCGGCAGCCGGCCCGCCAGGTAGACGTCGCCGAGCGCGTCGACCGCGTACCCGACGCCGTACAGCCTGGTGTTGCGCTCCAGCAGCCAGCGGTAGACGGCCTCGTGGTTCTCGTCCGGACGGCGGATCACGAAGGCGTTCACCGACAGGGTGTGGTCGCCGACCCGCAGGGCGCAGGCGGTGCTCAGCTTCCGGGTGCCCGGGAGGGCCGCCACCAGCGTGTACGGGTCGGCGGCGGCCGGCTCCCAGGCCACCCCGGCGTCGTCCAGGGCGGTGCGCAGGAGGGTCAGGGCCTCGTCCTTGGTGCGGATTGCCATGAGGGTGACGTTACTCGCCGGTACCGGGCGGGCGCAGCCTCAGGTCGGCCGATACCGGGCGGGCGCAGCCTCAGGCCAGCCGCCGACGGGCCGCGGCCAGTCGGCCGGCCGGGCGGGCCATGCTGCCGGCGTACACCTCGGCGGTGGTCGCCGCGGCGGTGTCCCAGCCGAAGCCGGACGCGTGCCGGGCCGCCGCCTCGCCGCGCCGGGCCGCCAGGCCCCGGTCGGTGATGTAGGGCTCCAGTGCGTACGACCACTCCAGCGGGTCGTGGCCGGACACCAGGGTGCCGGTCTCGCCGTCCCGCACCGCGACCGGCAGACCGCCGACCGCGGCCGCCACCACCGGGGTGCCGCAGGCCTGCGCCTCCAGCGCGACCAGCCCGAAGGACTCGCTGTACGAGGGCATCGCCAGCGCCGTCGCCGCCCGGTACCAGTCCGCGAGCTGCGGCTGGCCGACCGGCGGGTGGAACCGCACCACATCGCAGATGCCCAGCTGGGCGGCGAGCTTGTGCAGGCTCTCCGGCCGGGCCAGCCCGGTGCCGGAGGGCCCGCCGACCACCGGCACCACCAGGCGCTCGCGCAGCTCCGGGCGGCGCCCCAGCAACGCGGCGACCGCCCGCAGCAGCACGTCCGGGGCCTTCAGCGGCTGGATCCGGCCGGCGAACAGCAGCACCGCGGCGTCCTGCGGCAGGCCCAGCCGGGCCCGCGCGGCGGCGGGCGTCCCCGGCCCGCCGGGACGGAAGACGTCCAGGTTGACCCCGGGGTGGACGACGGCCAGCTGGTCCGGCCGGGCGGCGTAGTGCAGCGCCAGCTCGGCGGCCTCCTCGGTGGTGTTGGCGATCAGCCGGTCGGCCGCCTCCACCACCTGGGTCTCCCCGATCACCCGGGCCGCGGGCTCGGGCGTGTCACCCTCGGCCAGCGCGGCGTTCTTGACCTTCGCCATGGTGTGCATGGTGTGCACCAGCGGCACCCCCCAGCGCTGCGCGGCCAGCCAGCCGACCTGCCCGGAGAGCCAGTAGTGCGAGTGCACCAGGTCGTAGTGGCCGGGGCGGTGGCCCGCCTCCGTCCGCAGCACCCCGTGGGTGAAGGCGCACAGCTGGGCCGGCAGGTCCTCCTTGACCAGACCCTCGTACGGCCCGGCGGTGACGTGGCGGACCAGTACGCCCGGGGCCAGCTCGACCGTCGGCGCGTCGTCCGAGCAGATCGACCGGGTGAACACCTCGACCTCGATGTTGAGCTCGGCCAAGCGCTTGGCCAGCTCGACGATGTAGACGTTCATCCCGCCGGCGTCCCCGGTGCCGGGCTGGTGCAGCGGCGAGGTGTGGACGCTCAGCATCGCTATCCGGCGCGGGCGGCGGCGGCCGGGGACGAGCGACTGGAGCCGGCCGCGTGCGGGGGCGGCGGGCTGGGCACGGCGTACCGAACGGACGGGGTGCTGGATCACCTGGCTGAAGCCTCCTCTGTGCGGCCCGTCGAGGCGGTCCGCACCGGGCCGCCCGTTGTCCGGTGTGCGCTGCCCCGTCCGGGCACACATCACCGCCAGTGTGCCAACCACACGAACCGCGTCCGGCATTCCCGCCCCGTCCCACCGGCCGGAGCGGTCGCCATCGCCCCAGGTCAGCACGGTTCCGCCGGCGGCCCGACTACCCTTCTGGGCATGGCTGCCTCCTTCGACCCCGCAACCGCCGCGCCCGCCCGCGGACGGACCGGGCGCCCGGTCGGGACGGTCACCCGGGGCACCACCAACACCAACCGGCTGCGCCGGATGGACCGCTGGATCGCCCACACCCTCGGCCGGGCGCTGCGCGGCGCCGAGCGCCCGCCGGTCGCGGTGGACCTCGGCTACGGCGCCGCGCCGTGGACCGCCGTCGAGCTGGCCGGGCGGCTGCGCACGGTGCGGCCGGACGTCCGGGTGGTCGGGATCGAGATCGAGCCGGAGCGGGTCGCCGCCGCGGTGCCGTACGCCGAGCCGCCGCTGCTCACCTTCCGGCGCGGGGGCTTCGAGGTGCCGCTGGACGGCGGCGCGCCGGCCCAGCTGATCCGGGCCGCCAACGTGCTGCGGCAGTACGACGAGTCGGCGGTGGCCGGCGTGTGGGAGCGGCTGTGCGCACGGCTCGCCCCGGACGGGCTGCTGGTCGAGGGCACCTGCGACGAGATCGGGCGGCGGCACGTCTGGGTCGCGCTCGGCCCGGAGGGACCCCGGACGGTGACCTTCGCGGCCCGGCTGGGCGGCCTGGGCCAGCCCTCCGACCTGGCCGAGCGGCTACCGAAGGCGCTGATCCACCACAACGTGCCGGGGCGGCCGGTGCACACCTTCCTGACCGAGTTCGACCGGGCCTGGGCGGCGGCCGCGCCGTACGGGGCGTTCGGGGCCCGGCAGCGCTGGGTGGCGGCCTGCACGGCGATGGCGGGCAGCTGGCCGCTGGTGGACGCGCGCGGGCGGTGGCGGCAGGGCGAGGTCACGGTGCCCTGGTCGGCGCTCGCGCCGTAGCCGTCGCGGGGGCGGTGGGGCCCGGCAGCGCCGGGTGGCGGCCTGCGCGGCGCCGGCGGGCAGGGAGCGCACGGCCGCCGGTGCACGCGGGAGCTGGTGAGCGACCCGACGCATTCACTCGAACGAGTTATCGAATATCTCTGGCGTGTTGACGCCTCGGCACGCCACGATGGACCCGGCCGAGCGGCGCCACCACACGCCGCCCGGTCGGCACCACGCCCAGCCCGCCGTCAGCCGTCCTGCTCGGACAGCTCCCGCCGGACCCGTTCGAACACCTCGTACATCTCCGACCCGAACAGCACGAACCGCACCTCCGCCAGCTCCGCCCCCGCCTCCGCGTCACCACCGTCCAGCACCTCCGCGACGGTGCCGAGCGCGATCCGGGCCGCGTCCGCCGGCGGCCAGCCGTAGATCCCGGCCGACACGGCCGGGAAGGCCACCGTGCGCGCGCCGAGCGCCGCCGCGGTGCGCAGCGACTCGCGATAGCAGGAGGCCAGCAGCTCCGCCCGCTCCTCGTACTCCTCCGCCCGGTACACCGGCCCGACGGTGTGCACCACCCACCGGGCCGGCAGCCGCCCGGCCGTCGTCGCCACCGCCCGACCGGTGGGGAGCCCCTTGCCCCAGTGCGAGGCCCGCAGCCGGCGGCACTCCTCCAGGATCTGCGGCCCGCCCCTGCGGTGGATCGCGCCGTCCACCCCGCCACCGCCCAGCAAGGACGAGTTGGCGGCGTTCACCACCGCGTCCACCGGCTGTTCCGTGATGTCACCCTCCACCAGGGTGATCCGTGCCACCATCTCCAGCTCCCTCCCCCGGGCCGCCCGGCCGCCGCCGGGACGGGAACCGAGTCGTCGTCCGAGTCCAGTCACCACACCGCCACCGGCGTGGCAATAACCACAACGGCGCCGGTCGGCCAGAGAAATCCCCGGAGATCACGTTATGGTCGCGAGAAGTTCCCCGACGCGCGGTGCCAGGCGGGCACTGCGGACGGACGCCGACCGTTACGCAGTCAGGGAAAGGGAGGAACCACCGATGCCCGCAACGGGAGACGGGCGGGCACCTGGTGCCGCGGACCTGGCGGGCGCCCATGGCGGCGCCCCCGTCGGTCATGCCCGCAACCGCGCCACGACCGGACCGGCCACGGCGGCTCCCCCGATACCCCACCCCCGCTCGCGGGCCGCGCACGCCTCCCACCCGTCCCACATCTCCGAGCCGGGAGGCCCTGCGGGGGCGGACGGGCCGGCCGACGACGCGCCGCTGCGGCTGCTGGTCATCGAGGACGACGCCTCGGACGCCCAGCTGATCAAGGCCGCGGCGGCCGACAGCGGCGCCTCGATCGAGATCCACTGGGCCCGTGGGCTGGACCAGGCCACCGAACTGCTCGCCCCGCCCGCGCCCTGGGCCCGGCGCGGGCGTTCCCGCACCCCCGAGTTCGGCTGCGTGCTGCTCGACCTCGCCGCGCCCGCCGACCTGCCGCACCCGTCCGACTCCTCGGACGGGCTGGAAGGCCTGCACGAGCTGCTCCGCCGGGCCCCGCACACCCCGGTCGTCGTGCTCACCGACGCCGCCGGAGCCGAACTCGGTGCGGCCGCCGTCGCGGCCGGCGCCCAGGACTTCCTGCTGAAGCACGAGACGGACGGCCCGTTGCTCGCCCGCGCCCTGCGCTACGCCGTCGAGCGCAAGCGCGCCGACGAGTCCCAGCGCCGCCTGGTCGAGGCGGAGTTGCGCGGCCAGGAGAACGCCCGCCTCCAGCGCCACCTGCTGCCCACCCCGCTGCTCGACGGCGCCGGGCTCTCCTTCACCCGGCGCTACCGCCCCGGCCGCCGCCGCGCACTGCTCGGCGGCGACTTCTACGACGCCGTGCGCACCGACGACGGCACCGTCCACGTCGTGATCGGCGACGTCTGCGGCCACGGCCCGGACGAGGCCGCGCTCGGTGTCGCGCTCCGGATAGCGTGGCGCACCCTGGTCTTCGCGGGCCTCACCGGCGAGGCCCTGCTCACCACCCTCCAGCACGTGCTGGAGCACGAGCGGCGCAGCGACGAGATCTTCGCGACGCTCTGCATGCTGGTCATCGAGCCCGCCGCCGACAGCGGCCGCGACTCGCCCGGCACCGGCGAGCGGGCCCGGCTCTACCTCGCCGGGCACCCGGCGCCGCTGCTGCTCGGCCGGGACCACGGGCCGATCACCCTGCCCGCCGACCTCGCCGGGCCCGCGCTCGGCCTGTTGCCGTGCCACGACGGGCAGGCCGCCTGGCCCGCCCACGAGGTCGAACTTCCGGCCGGCTGGCGGCTGTTGCTCTACACCGACGGACTGATCGAGGGCCGGGTCGGGGCCGGGTCGCGCCGGCTGGGCCAGGACGGGCTCGCGGACCTGGTCGGCGACCACCAGGCCGCCGGGCTGACCCGGGGGCGGCTGGTCGACAGCGCCATCGCCGAGGTCGAGGAGCTGAACGGCGGCGCGCTGACCGACGACGTCGCGGTGCTGCTGCTGGAGCGCAACCCGGTGCAGCTGATCCTGGGCTGACGGACGCACGGGCGAATACGTCGGCGAGCACGCGGGCGGGCGGACAACGCGGCGGCCCGGGTGGGTGAACTCC
>NZ_JBHVFE010000259.1:0-12412 GCF_042801945.1 Kitasatospora sp. NPDC057542 | reverse complement strand
GGGCGGCGACCACCGCCCGGGGCACAGCCGTCTCGTCAGCACCATTCGGGTTCAGCACCATTCGGGTGCCGGACCGCCGCTCGGGTGCCGGGCTCTGCTCCTCCGGAGTGCAGAACCAGCCTGCAGGGCTTAAGTCCTTGGATAAGACAATCCGGATGTCACCCGAACGTCCCGCTAGACTATTAAGGACGCATCAAGGCCCTTGACGGGAATCGTGGGCGTCACAGGGCGCGCCGGGAAGTCTGGTCGGCAACTGCACCACCCGTGCATCCGTTGCCGCTCCCAGCCCCAGGAGGTCCCACGTGACCGATCAGCCGCCCGTCCACGAGCCGACGACCCGCCGCCGGCAACTCCTCGGCCGGCTGTCACTGCCCGAGCGCACCTTCATCACCGACGCCCTGCGTACCGAGACGGTCGGCGGCATGCTGCTGCTGGGCGCCGCCGTCATCGCGCTGATCTGGGCCAACGTCTGGCCGCACGCGTACCAGAGCGTGCTCGACTACACCATCGGCCCCTCCACCCCGCTCCACCTCGACCTCTCCCTGGCCACCTGGGCCAAGGACGGCCTGCTGACGGTCTTCTTCTTCGTCGCCGGGATCGAGCTCAAGCGCGAGTTCGTCGCGGGTGAGCTGCGCACGCCCAGTGCCGCGTTGCTGCCCGTGGTCGCCGCCGTCTGCGGGGTGGCGCTGCCAGCGATCCTCTTCGTCCTGGTGAACTCGGGCAGCGGCGGGCACCTCGGTGGCTGGGCGATCCCGACCGCCACCGACATCGCCTTCGCGCTCGGCGTGCTGGCCGTGGTCGGAAGCCACCTGCCGTCCCCGCTGCGTGCCTTCCTGCTCACCCTGGCGGTCGTCGACGACCTGATCGCGATCCTGATCATCGCGATCTTCTACAGCCACGGCATCAAGCTCTGGGCGCTCGGCCTCGCCTTCGCCGGGCTGGTGCTGTTCTGGTTCCTGCACCGGCGCGGCGTCCACGGCTGGTACCTCTTCGTCCCGCTGGCCGTCGTGACCTGGGCGCTGATGCACGAGAGCGGCATCCACGCCACAGTGGCGGGCGTCGCGATGGGCCTGATGCTGCGCTGCCACCGGGAGGGCGACGAGCAGCACTCCCCCGGCGAGCACATCGAGCACCTGGTCCGCCCGTTCTCGGCCGGCCTGGCCGTCCCGCTGTTCGCGCTGTTCTCGGCCGGGGTGGCGATCTCCGGTCCGAAGCTGCGCGAGGTGTTCACCCAGGCCGCCCCGATCGGCATCGTGATCGGCCTGCTGGTCGGCAAGTCGGTGGGCGTGTTCGGCGGCGCCTGGCTGACCGCCCGGTTCACCAGGGCCGAGCTGAACCCGCGGCTCAAGTGGGCCGACATGGTCGCCGTCTCGGTGCTCGCGGGCATAGGTTTCACCGTCTCGCTGCTGATCAGTGAACTGGCCTTCCCGGACGACCCGGCGCTCGCCGCCCGGGCCAAGACGGCCGTGCTGGTCGGCTCGGTGCTCGCCGCGGCGGTCGCCACGGTCCTGCTGAAGCTGCGCAACCGGCACTACCGCGAGCTGTGCGAGGAGGAGGACCGGGACATGGACGGGGACGGCATCCCGGACGTCTACCAGGAGGACGACCCGGCCTGGCGGGCGAGGGTCGGCGAGCCGACCCACCCGACGGCCCGCGGGGAACACGACCCCGACCCCGGCTCCGGCTCCGGCCACCAGGGCCGGTCGGGACAACCCGGCTGAGGCGCCCCGGAAAGGCCCCCGGGAGGCGCCGAGGGGCCCCGGCGGAGGCGCCCGGAGGGCTCCGGCCGCCGGGACACGTCCCCCCGGCGGGGCCCCGGAGTGGTGTCCGACTGACCGGTAGGGGCATGATTCTGAGCTGTCGACAACCCACAGACGCCTCCGGAACCCCCACGGTCCCCGGAACCGCACACCCGCGGCGGCGTCACGCCGCACAGCCGCAGAGGAGAACCGCTGATGCCCGCAGGAGCCGCAGACCCGTCCAGCAACGGCCGGGCGCCCTACGAGGGCGAGCGTTCGGTGGGGCAGCTGTTCTCGGCGGCCACCGCAGATCTGTCCGCGCTGGTCCACGACGAGATCGCGCTCGCCAAGGCCGAGATCCGGGCGGACGTCAAGCGCGGCGTCTCCGGCGGTGTCTCGCTGATCGTCGCCGGCGTGGTGGCGCTGTTCTCCATCCCGATGCTGAGCGCCGCGGCGGCCTTCGGCATCCACGCGCTGGGCCTGTCGCTGGGCTGGTCCTTCCTGGTCGTGGCGGGCGCCTACCTGCTGCTCGCGGTGCTGCTCGGAATGCTGGCCTGGCGCTCGTTCAAGAAGATCGAGAAGCCGGTCCGCACCATCGAGGGCGCCCAGAAGACCGCCGACGTGCTGAAGAACGCCCGGCCGCGCCCGGCCACCCAGGAGGAGATCGACCGGGCCTTCGGCCGCATCCCGTAACCGGCCCGGCGGGCACGGACCCGCCGACAACGAGTGCCGGGCACGTGTCCGGCGGGCGGATGTGACACGCTCTCGGTATGCCGCTTGACCAGAAGCCCGTGCCTGCGCAGCCGTCCGCCGACTCCGGTGCCGGACTCACCCCCGAAGGTCCCGCCGGCCCCGAAGGACCCGGCACCGCCCCCGAGGGCACCGGCCTGGCGCCCGCGCTGGAGCCCGAACGGGAGCCCGTCGAAGCGGCCTCCGCCGGAGCCCCGGCGACGGGCGGCGAGGCCTGGAGCGTCCGGCAGGCCGGCCCGTGGACGCACCGCGACCTCGCGGCCAACGGTGCCCGGTTCCACATCGCCGAGCTCGGCTCCGGCCCGCTGGTGCTGCTGGTGCACGGCTGGCCCGAGTACTGGTGGGCCTGGCGCCACCAGCTGACCGCGCTCGCCAAGGCCGGCTACCGGGCGGTGGCGCTCGACCTGCGCGGCATCGGCGGCAGCGACCGCACCCCGCGCGGGTACGACCCCGGCAACCTCGCCCTGGACATCACCGGGGTGATCCGCTCGCTCGGCGAGCGCCGGGCGCACCTGGTCGGACACGCCTCCGGCGGCACCCTGGCCTGGGTGGCCGCGGTGATGCGACCGTCCGTCATCCAGAGCCTGACCGTGGTCTCCGCCGCACACCCGAGGGACCTGCGCCGGGCGCTGCTGACCGACCGCCGGCAGTTCGCCGCCTTCGAGCACGTGCTGGGCTTCCAGCGGCCGTGGATACCGGAACGACGCCTGGTGGCCGACGACGCCGAGCTGGTCGGCCGCTACCTGACCTCCTGGACCGGCCCGAACGGCCTGGACGAGGCCGCGGTGCACGCGTACCGGCAGGCGATCCAGATCCCCAGCACGGCGCACTGTTCGATCGAGCCGTACCGCTGGCTGCTGCGCTCGATGGCCCGGCCGGACGGCATCCAGTTCGCCCGGCGGATGAAGAAGCCGATCACCGCGCCGACCCTGCACGTCCAGGGCGCGGCGGACCCGGTGCTGCTGTCGCACACCGCGCTCGGCGGCGGCGAGTACGTGGCGGCGCCGTACCGCTGGCGGCTGCTGCCCGGGGTCGGGCACTTCCCGCACGAGGAGGCACCGGAGGAGTTCACCACCGAGCTTCTGGACTGGGTCGGCCGCCACAAGGAGTGACGTCGCACGGAACCCGACGCGGCCGTACGTGCGGTCGGCCGGAAGGGCCCTTGGACCCAACTCCCTTGCCTTGGCGTTCATATGACAACCGCATAGGCCAACTTCGACGAAGCCCGGGCGGTTACCTCCACCGGCCCAGGGGCATCCCTTCCGGTATGAGTTGGATGCCCGAAAGCGGCGGCGCCCCGCGCGGCCGACGTCACAACAGCCCCCAGCGCTCCGCCCACCGGCCCGACCGGGCGGACGACCTCGGCTTCGACGGCCCCGACGGCCGTCAGCGCACGGAGCGGCGGCAGCTCGGCATCCCCCGCATCCTCGGCCGGCGCGCCCGCTGGGTGGGCGCACGACTGCGGCGCGAGACCTGAGGCCTCGCGCCGCGCCACCTCGGCCGGGGTGCCGGGCACCCCGCACCCCGCTCAGTTCACGATCGTCGGCGACAGCGCGGTGAACCAGAGCAGGACGAAGGTCGCCACCGACATGATCGGCACCAGCACCTTGGTCTCGACGCTGTTGCCGCTGCGCTTGATCAGCACGATCTCGTAGCGCTCCTTGTGCGGCCAGAGCAGCGGCGCGCCCTTCTTGGTCAGGCAGTCGCCGAGCAGGTGCGCCAGCGTGCCCAGCGCCACCGCGTACGGCAGCCAGCCGGGCGAGTTGGGCATCCAGGTGTTCATCCCGAAGGTGCCGAGCGCGGCCAGGCCGATGACGGTGATCCACGCCTCCGGGCCGTCGCCCGGCGGGCAGAGCCGCAGGGCCCGGATCGCGAGCGCCAGCAGGAAGAAGGTCAGCCCCAGGGTGAAGTTGCGCCCGAGGAAGGTGACCCCGGCCCAGGTGCCACCGCCCGTCAGCGCGACGAACAGCAGCGAGTGGGTGGCGTGCCGGTGACCACCGGAGACCCAGGCCACGAAGCGGCAGAGCACCTTGGAGACCGGGCCGAGGAAGTTGGCGATCGAGCCGTCGTGGTGGTCGAGGTCCGGCAGCAGGGCCGCGCCCGCGCACAGCACCGTGCCCATCAGTATGTCCGCCGGCTGCAGGGTGGTGTGCAGCAGCAGCGGGGGCAGGAACGGAGCCGAGGCCGCGTACAGCATCGCCCCGCTCACCGCGTGCGAGTGACCCATCATCGGACTGCCACGACCTCCCGTCGGGCCCACTCCGGGACGGCGCCCGGTTGAGCCGAACGGGTGAGCGCGGCCGAGGCTACCAGTGCCACCTGACGGGGCGACGGATATCGGACGGTCCGGCCCGGCGCGCCCGGGTCCGCCGCCGTCCGGCGGTCCCGGTCGTCCCCGGAACGCCCCGGAGCGGCTTCCGGCCGGGCCCGGTCAGAGCGCGCAGCCCTGGGTGTCCACCCGGGCGGTCGCGGCGCCGCCCTGCACGGCGTCCTCGCGCACCTCGGCCGCGGTCAGCACGTAGCCGGTGTCCCCGCTGTCCAGGGACTTGGCGAAGACCACGCCGTACACCTCGCCGTCCGGGGTGAGCAGCGGGCCGCCGCTGTTGCCCTGCCGGACCACCGAGCGCACCGAGTAGACGTCGCGGACCACCTGGCCCCGGTGGTAGATGTCCGGCCCGTTGGCCTGGATCCGGCCGCGGATGCGGGCCGGCTGGACGTTGAAGGCGCCGTTCTCCGGGAAGCCGGCCACGATCGCGCTGTCGTTGGTCTTCGCCTCGCCCGCGAAGGACAGCGCCGGCGCGTTCAGCTTGGGCACGTCCAGGACGGCGATGTCGCGCTGCCAGTCGTAGCGGACCACCGTCGCGTCGTACAGCTGGCCGACACCGCCGATCTGCACGGTCGGCTCGTTGACCCCGCCGACCACGTGGGCGTTGGTCATCACCCGGTGCGGGGCGAAGACGAAACCGCTGCCCTCCAGGGTCTTGCCGCAGGAGGTCGCCGTGCCGACCACCTTGACCAGGCTCTGCCGGGCCCGCGCCACCGCCGGGCTGGCGGCCAGCGCGGGGTCGGGGGTGTCGACCTGGGTGATCGGCTCGTGCTCGAAGGGGTTGAAGACCTGCGGGAAGCCGTTGCGGGCGAGCACCTTGGAGAAGTCCGAGAACCAGTTCGGCGCGTCGTCGGGCAGCGCGTTCTGCACCTCGCCGAGGATCGCCGAGGAGCGGACCTGTTTGGAGACCGTCGGGAGTGACGCCCCGGCCAGCGCCGAGCCGATCAGCCAGGCCACCAGCAGCATCGAGACGACGTTCACCACCGCGCCGCCGGTCGCGTCCAGCACCCTGGCCGGGCGGCGCCCGATGTGCCCGCGCAGCTTCCAGCCGAAGTGCGCGGTGATCGCCTGGCCGATCGCGGCGAGGACGATCACCACCACGACGGCCACCACCGAGGCCGTGGTGCCGGGGCCGATGTGGTCGAGCAGCAGCGGCAGCAGCTCGACGGCGAGCAGGCCGCCACCGAGGAACCCGACCAGTGAGAGCACGCCGACCACGAAGCCCTGCCGGTAGCCCGACACGGCGAATGCCACGGCCGCGGCGATCAGCAGCACATCCAGGACGTTCACTCGGACACCCTCCCACGGCCCGCGCGCGGGACACGCCGCCGGTCGGTCACGAAGCGTCGTCGTCGCCGCCCGGCAGCACCCGGGAGTGTTCGAGGTCCCCCTGGACCAAGGCCAGCGCGTCGTCCGAGAGGTCGACGATCCGGGACGGGTCCCAGGGCAGCTCCAGGCCGCTGTGGTGCAGCACCCGGTCGATCACCCCGGCGGTGAAGCCCCAGACCAGCCGCCCGGCGACCGCGAAGGCCGGCCCGATGTGCCCGGACGGGTGGCGCAGCCGCACCCGGTTCGCCGGGTCGGCCAGCTCCGCGACGGTGACCCGGAACACCGCGCCGGTCTCGGCCTCGTCCACCGGGCGCACCGGCGACTCCTCGCGCCACCAGCCGAGCACCGGGGTCACCACGAAGCGGCTCACCGGGATGTACAGCCGGGGCAGTTCGGCGAACACCTGCACCCCCGCCGGGTCCAGACCGGTCTCCTCCCAGGCCTCGCGCAGCGCCGCCGCGATCGGGCCCTCACCGTTCGGATCGCCGTCCTCCGGGTCCAGCGCACCACCCGGGAAGGACGGCTGACCGGCGTGCGAGCGCAGCGAGCGGGCCCGCTCGATCAGCAGCAGGTCCGGCCCCTGCGGCCCCTCGCCGAACAGCATCAGCACGGCCGCCGGCCGCCCGCCCTCGGCCGGCGGCAGGAAGCGGCTCAGCTGCTCCGGCAACACCCGCCCGGCCGCCTCGCGGACCGGCTCCAGCCAGGTCGGCAGCCCGTCCAGCTCGATGCCCCGCCCGACGCCCCCGGCTTCAGGGCCGGGGTGCTCCCACCGCCCGCTCATGCGTCCACCGCCAGGTCCGCGACCCGTCCGTGGTGGACGGCGGCGTCCGCACGGGCGGCCGCCTCGCCGGGGAAGTCTGCCGGCGGCCGCAGCCGCTGCCCGGGCTGGCCGCCCATCTCGTACTTCAACAGCTTGCGTGCCTTCTCCGGGTCGGTCTCCCCCTCGCCGTACGAGGGGCAGAGCGGCGCGATCGGACAGGCGCCGCAGGCGGGCTTCTGGGAGTGGCAGATCCGGCGGCCGTGGAAGACCACCCGGTGCGAGAGCATCGTCCACTCCGACTTCGGGAAGATCTCGGCGACGGCCGCCTCGACCTTCACCGGGTCGTCCTCGGCGGTCCAGCCGAACCGCCGGGCCAACCGCCCGAAGTGGGTGTCCACGGTGATGCCGGGGACCCCGAAGGCGTTGCCGAGGACGACGTTGGCGGTCTTGCGGCCGACGCCGGGCAGGGTCACCAGGTCGGCCAGCCGGCCGGGGACCTCGCCGCCGAACTCGTCGCGCAACGCTATCGAGAGGCCGATGAGCGACTTCGCCTTGTTCCGGAAGAATCCGGTCGGGCGGATGACCTCCTCCAGCTCCTCCGGGTTCGCCGCCGCCATGTCCTCCGGCGTCGGGTACTTCGCGAACAGCGCCGGGGTCGTCTGGTTCACCCGCAGGTCGGTGGTCTGCGCCGACAGCACGGTGGCCACCAGCAGTTGGTACGGGTTCTCGAAGTCCAGCTCCGGATGCGCGTACGGGTACAGCTCCGCCAGCTCGCGGTTGATCCTCCGGGCCCGTCGCACCATCGCCAGGTGCGATTCCGGCTTCCTCGGCTTCACCGCCGCCTTCTTCGCCACGGCCTTCCGGACCTTGCTCTCTGCCATGCACGAAGGCTACGCCGACCGGCGGACCGCTCGGGGCCGATCAAGCACGGAAACCGGCCCTGGCAGGGCCTGTTGTCTAATGAACCCCGCCCGTGGCCGTCACCTGACAGGGGGAGAGTGCGGATGATCAGGGTCCTGCTGGCAGAGGACATGAGCATGGTGCGCGGCGCACTGATGGCCCTCCTCGCGTACGAGGAGGATCTGGAGGTCGTCGCGGACGTGGAGCGCGGGGACCTGGTGGTGCCGACCGCCCTGGAGGTGCGACCGGACGTCGTGGTGCTCGACATCGACCTGCCCGGACTGGACGGGCTGCGGGCGGCGGCCGAACTGCACGAGAAGCTCCCCGGGTGCCGGACGCTGATCCTCACCGGACTGGTGCGACCCGCGTACCTGCGCGCCGCGTTCTCCGCCCGTGCGCTCGGTTTCCTCGGCAAGGACGCCCCGGCGCAGGAGCTGGCCGCGGCGATCCGGAAGGTGGCCGCCGGCGAACGCGTCGTCGACCCGGAGCTGGCGCTGGCCGCCCTGGACACCCGGGAGAACCCGCTGACGCCCCGGGAGTCGGAGGTCCTGCGGCTCGCGGCGGAGGGGGACTCCGTCAGCGAGATCGCCGCCCGGCTGTTCATCTCGACGGGCACCGCGCGCAACCACCTGGCCGCCGCGGTGGCCAAGACCGGGGGGCGTGGCCGGGTCGACGCGATCCGGATCGCCGAGGAGATGGGCTGGCTGCCGACGACGTAGCCCGGCGGCGGCTCCCGGCACTCCCGGCGCTCCCGGCGCTCCCGGCGTTCCCTGAGCTCCCGGCGCCTTCGGCGGCACGGCGCCTCGGTGACACGGCGCCTCCGGGGCGGCGGACCGTGCGTTTCGCATGGATCCGGCCGTGGACGGCCCACGACGGGGCTTGCCGGGGCCTTCCTTCGTCAACGAAGGGAATGTCGGCCGGAGCGCCCGGGGCTAGGCTCGCGATGTCATCGAGGGCGTACCACCGGGGGGCTGAGGCGCGTGTTGAAGCTGGCCTGGCGCACGGTACGCGCCCGGAAGGCGGGCTTCGCCGGCGCGTTCACCGCGCTCGTCTGCGCCCTGGTCCTGACCGTCGCCTGCGGGGTCCTGCTGGAGTCCGCCCTGCGCACGGGCACACCCACCGAGCGCTACGCCGCGGCCCCTCTGGTGATCGGCGACAGCACCCGCATCCCGGACGCCGGACCACTGACCGCCGAACTCGCCGGGCTGCCCGGCGTCGCGGCCGCCGTCCCGGAGCTCTCCTTCCCGGCGGCCGTCGTCACCGCCTCCGGGCAGGTCCTGTCCGGACCGCAGGGCGGCCCCTCGCTCGGGCACGCCTGGACGAGCGCCGCCCTCGCCCCGTTCCGGCTGATCTCCGGCCGAGCCCCGGCCGGGCCGGACGAGGTGCTCCTCGACGCCGCGACGGCCGCCCGCGCCGGGGTCGCGCCCGGCGGCACCGTCCGGCTGGCCACCACCGAGGCACCGCGCGGCTACACCGTGTCCGGACTGGCCGCGCCGCCACGGGAGCTGTCCCGTCAGAGCGCGCTCTTCTTCAGCCCCGGGCAGGCCGCCCGGCTCGCCGGGACGGCGACCGGCGCGGACGCGATCGGGCTCACCGTGCGGGACGGGGCCGACCTGCGGGCCGTGGCCGAGCAGGCCCGACGGGCACTCGCCGCGGCGCGGGAGCACGACGGCAAGGCGTCCTGGTCCGGGCCCGGGGTGCACACCGGCGACGAGCGGGGCGAGCTGGAGTTCTCCGGCGCTCCCGGTCCCGGTGACGGCCTCTCCTCGCTGGCCGGGACGACGGGCGTGCTGTCGCTGTTCGTCGCGGTCTTCGTGGTGGCGGGGGCGCTCGCGCTCTCCGTGCAGCAGCGGCTGCGCGAGATGGCCCTGCTGCGGGCGGTCGGCGCCACCACCGGGCAGGTGCGGCGGATGATCGCCCTGGAGACGCTGGTGCTGACCGTCGCGGCCGCCGTCGTCGGCCTGCCGGCCGGGATCGGCCTCGCCGCGCTGCTGCGGGGCGAACTGGTCGACCGCGGGGTGGTCGGCTCGGACGTGCCGCTGCACGTCGGGCCGAGCGCCCCGCTGATCGTCCTCGGCTGCGTCGTCGTCACCGCGCAGCTGGCCGTCTGGGCAGCCGCGCGCCGGGCCTCCCGGGTCGAGCCGACCCGGGCGCTGCGCGACTCCTCGACACCGCGGCCCGGCGTCGGCCGGATCCGGACCGGGCTCGGGCTCGTGACGCTCGCCGTGTGCGGCGTGGTGCTGGCCGGTTCGACGGACAGCCGCCGCGGAGCGGGGACGGCCGAGAGCATGGTGCTGGTGCTGCTGCTCGGGGTGGCCCTGCTCGGGCCGCTGATCGGCCGGGTCGCCAGTGTGGCGATCGGCGGGCCGGTGGGCCGGCTCTTCCCGGTCGCCGGGTTCCTCGCCTCCGCCGCGCTGCGGGCCCAGCCGCGACGCTTCGCCGCCGCCGTCACCCCGCTGGTGCTCGCGGTGGCCTTCACCGGCACGGTGCTGTTCGTCCCGGCCGTCAAGGCGCAGGCCAACATGGCCGAGGACGGCCGACGGCTGCTGGCCGACCACGTGGTCCAGGCCGACGGGATCGGCCTGCCGCCGGAATTCGCCGCCGCGGTACGGCAGTTGCCCGGCGTCGCGGCGGCCGACGGCCTGGTGTCCACGACCGTCCTGGCGTCCGCCGATGACTTCGGCCGGCAGGGCCTGGACGCCCGGATCGTCGACCCGCAGGGGCTGGCGGAGCTGGTCGACCCCGGGGTGACGGCCGGTTCGCTGGACGGGCTGCGTGGCGCGAGCATCGCGCTGGGGCAGCGATCGGCCGCCGCGCTCAAGGCCGGCGTCGGCGCCACCGTCCGGATCGAGTGGCCGGACGGCACCGACAGCACCGCGACGGTGGCCGCCGTGTACGACCGCGACGCACGGTTCGCGGACGCGCTGCTGCCCGACTCCTTCGCCGCCGCCCACACACCGGACCGGCTCGCACCGACCGTGCTGGTCCGCTCCGCCCCCGGCGCCGACCTCCAGCAGGTGGGCCGGGAGCTCCGGGGCCTCGCCCCGGCCTACCCGATGGCCAGGATCAGCGACCGGGCCGACTACGACGCGGCGCGCCGGCACCAGCAGGAGCGGGCCACCGCGGTCGGGCGGCTACTGCTCGGCATGATCAGCCTGTTCACCGCGATCGCCGTGGTCAACACCCTGGTGATGGCCACCGGCGAGCGGCTGCGCGAGTTCGCGCTGCTGCGACTGGCGGGCACCACGCGCGCGCAGGTGCTGCGGATGATGGCCTGGGAGGGCGGGATCACGGTCGCCGTGGCGCTCGCCCTCGGCGCGGCCGTCACCGCCGCCGTCCTGGTCCCGGTCTGCCTCGCGCTCACCGGTACGGCCCGGCCCACGCTGCCCGGGAGTCAGGTGGCCGCGGTGCTGGGCGGGGCGGCGCTGCTGGGGGTGGGCACCGTCCTGCTGACCGCCCGGCTGGCGCTGCGGCGCAAACCGAGCGAGGCGATGGGGGTGCACGAGTAGCCGGGCCGTGCGGACAGGTCAGGCGGCGCGGGCGGCTTCCCGGGCGGGCTCCGCCTCGACGACGGCGGCGAGGTGGAACCAGCCGGCTGCGTCCCGCCGGGCGGTCAGCCGGCCGCCGACGGCCCGCAGCCGCTCGGTGAGGTTCTCGATGCCCTGCCCGCCACCCGGTTCGTGCACGGCGCCGTCCGGTTCACGCGCAGCGCCGTCCGGTTCGCCTGGTACGCCGTCGTTGGAGACCAGCAGCCGGACCGCACCGGGGCCCGCCCCACCGGCCCGGATCTCGCAGCGCCGGGCCGCGCTGTGCCGCAGCAGGTTGGTGACCGCCTCGCGCAGCACGGTGGCCAGCACCGCGTCGAGTTCGGGCGTCAGCCCCTCGCAGTCCAGTTCGGCCTCGACCTCGATCCCGGCCGTCCGCAGCGCCGAGACCGCCGAACGCGCCTCCCTCGCCAGGGACATCCCGACATCGCCGCTGGAGAGCCGACGGGTGTCCGCCATCGCCTGCCGCACCAATGCCAGCACCTCGGCGATCTCCGCGCGGGCGCGCTCCGGGTCCTCCGCGGCCAGCCGTTCGGCGAGCTGGCACTTCAGTGCCGCCACCGAGAGGCTGGAGCCGAGCAGGTCGTGCAGGTCGCGCGCGAAGCGGAGCCGCTCCCGGTCCACCGCGAGTTCGGCCAGCTCGGTCCGGGCCGCCCGCAACTCGGTGATCAGATCCGCGAGTCGGGCCACCCCGTAGACCACGATGCCGCCCACGGCGGCGGACACCGACGCGTTGACGCACTGGCCGAGGTTGCCGCCCAGCGCCGCGCAGAGCGGGTACTGGGCGGCAACCAGCGCGGCGAACAGCACCCGGGAGCGCGGTGGCGCGACGGTCAGCAGCACCGATCCGGCGAACGATCCGGGAATGCCGACCCACGCCCCGTCGAAGAGCAGGAACGGCAGGTAGGTCAGCATCCCGTGGACGACCAGGCTCCACGGCCACCAGCGCCGCGCCAGGCGCCACGGACCGGCGTGCCCGATCTGGAAACCGAGCAGGACCAACAGCATGGCGACGGCCGGCAGTTGGTAGGACAGGCCGTCGTGGTTGCGGACGGTGGCGACC